>NZ_JFAO01000038.1:0-11877 GCF_006408945.1 Bifidobacterium sp. UTBIF-78 | reverse complement strand
ATTAAAAACGCGGTATTTTGTGATTAACGCAATTAATACTTTCGCAAAGGGGCGTGATGGCTGATTCCAATGCGATTCCGCAGTGGTTTTCCGGATCGGAGCATACGCATCGGGTGGCCGCGGCCGTGGCCCAGTACGGGCCGATCGCACGCACCACACTGGCCCAGATGCTGGGTCTGAGCCAGGGGTCACTGTCCCGGATCACCAGCGATCTCATCTACGCGGGCGTGATCGAGGAACTGCCGGCCGTCTCCGGCGCCTCCGGCAAGCTGCCGGAGCGATTCACACCCAAGGAGAGCTCCGACCGGCGTGGCAGGCCGCAGACGGCGCTCGTCCTGTGCGCGAACGCACGCACATTCGTGGGCGTCAAGGTGCATGGCACGTCCATCGTGTCCGCGGCGGTGAACGCGCATGGCGAGGTGGTCTCCGGGCGTCACGAGGCGCCCATCGGCGAGGACCAGTCACCGGAATATGTGACCGAGGCGATCGCTCGGCTCGTGTCCGCGTGCGCAAACGACGTGACGGCAGCCGGACTGCCCTCCCCCACTGCCGTTGGCGTGGCGGTCGGCGGCCATGTGGTCGACGATTCGACGGTGACGTTCGCCCCCTTCCTGCATTGGGAGAGCGCGGTCGACTTGGGCGCGATGGTCGGGCAGGCCACCGGGCTGCCGTGCGGCGTGTTCAACGATATCGACTCGTTGCTGGTGGACGCCTCCTGGTTCGGCCCCGGCGTGGGACTGGACATGTTCGCCGTGGTCACCATCGGCGTGGGCGTGGGCTATTCGCTGGCGGTGCATGGCGAGCCGGTGACCTATCCGGACAAAAGCTACGGGCTGGTGGGGCATGTGCTGGTCGATCCGGAAGGGCCGCGTTGCACCAGCGGCCATATCGGCTGCTCGCAGTGCCTGACCGACGATTCCATCGCGGAACAGTACTCCGCGATTGTGGGCCGTCCGGTGACGTTCGAGGATTTCGCCCGTGACGCCCGCTCCCGTGTGCCGCAGGCCACGCAGCTGGTGAATCGCACCTGTTTCCGGCTGGGCGCACTGGTTGCCACCGTGGCGAACATCGCCATGCCCGGGCATGTGATGATCGCGGGAGAATCGGCGTTCCTGGCCAAGATAGGCACCGATTCGTTGCGAGACGGCATCCGCTTCTATCGGCACAGCCAAGCCCAGCCGGTGAAGTTCACCATTATGAACCATGACTGGCAGCTGTGGGCCAAGGCCGCCGCGAGCCGTGTGATCGTGAAGCACATCGGGTAGTTAGGGCGGCTGGGCTGGCGCGGGGCTAGGGCGGGCTAAGAGCGGCTCTCACCGGGCTGTCAGCTTAACGCCACGACCCAGCAACAACGGACTTGCCTACCGGCAAGACCCAATCCCACCTTCGCTCGGCTACCGCCTCACTCAGGCCATGGCTACTGACAGCCCACCGGGCTGTCAGCTTAACGCCACGGCCTTCAGAAGGACGGCCTGCTGGGGGTGGAGGGACGGCGGGCGGATGCCGTAACGGTCCAAAGCCTCGCCGGTCATGACCACACCGTCCTCGTTCCACCAGCCGAGCGTGCTCTGGCCGTTGGCCAGACCGGTCAGGTCAAGGCTGGGGTCGAGCGGGCTCACACGATAGGTGCGGTCAGGGTCGAGACCCGGCAGCCGCACGGGCGCGGCCGGATAGGTCTGACCCGTGGCGAGCTGGGTGAAGCGGTAGATCGCGGCGTCACGACTGGGCATCACCATGCCGTCGAGTCGCACGGCCGGATCGTTGGCGTCGGCATGCACGCAGGTGTCGATGGCGAACCAGTCGCGGTGCTTCTTGAACTCAGCCACCCACACGGCCAGCTTGGCGAGCGCATCCTCAGGCTCCTTCAGCAGGTTCCATTCGATGCCCATATGACCGAAGAACGCCATGGCCATGCGCAGCTCCTGGCTGGTGGCTCGCTGCGTGGAGTGCGCCGGGCTGGCGCCGACGTGCTCGCCCATCATGGCCGGGGGCACGAGCAGCGACGTGTAGCGCTGAATGTCCGCGCGCTCGACCGGGTCCACACAATCGGAGGCCCAGATGCGGTCGGCATATTCCAGGATGCCGAGGTCCACGCGGCCGCCGCCGGAGGAGCAGCTTTCGATCTCGAGACCGGGATGGCCGGTCTTGAGTCCCTTGAAGATCTCGTAGACCGCCAAGGTCTGCGCATGCACGGCCGGACGTCCGGAACGACGGGATGCGGCTTCGGTGACGAGCTTGTTGTGATCCCACTTGATGTAGTCGATGCCGAGCTCGCCCACCAGAGCGTCCATGGCATTGAAGATGTACTCGAACGCTTCGGGATTCGTGAGGTCCAGCACCTGCTGGCTGCGGCCCTGCATCGGCAGACGGCCGGCGGTGGGGGCCAGAATCCAGTCGGGATGCTCACGGGCGACATCGGAATCGGGATTGACCATCTCCGGCTCGAACCACAGGCCGAACTGCATGTCCTTGCCGTGCACGTAGTCGGCGAGCGCCTTGAGCGACTTCGGCCCATCGGGCCAGACCTCCTGCGCGATCTGCCAATCACCCAGACCGGACGTGTCGTCGCGACGGGAGCCGAACCAGCCGTCATCCACCACGAACCGTTCCACGCCGGACGCGGCGGCCTTGTCGGCGAGCGCCTTGAGCGTATCGAAATCGTGCTGGAAGTACACGGCCTCCCAGGTGTTGAGAATCACCGGGCGTCCCTTCGCGAACAGGCGCGGGTGGCGGGAGCGGACGTAGGCGTGGAAGCGCGCGGCGATTTCGTTGAGTCCGTCGCCGAAGGAACCGAACAGCCACGGGGTTTCGTAGGAGCTCTCGCCCTCGCCCTGCGCCGCAAGCGTCACTTCGCCGCCGAGCAGCAGTTCGCCGCCGCCGATGACACCCTGCGTGTACGGCAGACGTTCGGCGGACAGCACGGAGTTGCCGCTCCAGCCCACATGCACCGAGTACGCCTCGCCGTGTTCGAACCCGAAGCCGGGCACACCGGCGGTGAGCAGCAGGCTGGCGTCGAAGTCCGGACGCCCGGCGAGCTGCGGCTTCTCGAAACGGCCGACGGTCAGGGGCTGACGCTGCGGGCTGCGTTCGCGCAGATGATGTCCGGTGGTGGTGAGGATTTCGCCGGCGATTTCGGGCACGGGGAATCCGAGTTCGATCTTGCCGACCTCGAGCGCCGGCTGATCGCCGCCGAACAGGTTGGTGACGATGGCCTTCTGCCGGGCCAGACCACCGGGCAGCAGCTCCAGTCGCCATTCGATGCCGAGGCCCTGTTCCTCGTCCCGCGCGGTGACGGACACGCCGGGCACGCGGACCGGGCCGGTGGTGCGGGCATGACCGGCTACATCCGTGTACTGGTCGGCGGTGGCGGCGTCCAGCGAAGCGGCCACGACGCCCTCGGCCTGCACATCGGTCACGGTGAATTTGGGGAACAGTTCGATGCCGTCGCGACGCAACACCACGCGAGGCTCGCCGATCCAGCTCTCCGCCTGGGTGGGCAGGACGCTGGGCCATGCGGTCTCATCGAGGGCGCCGGAGACGCGCTGGGGCTTCAGGGCATCGTAGGCGGCGAGCAGCGTCTTCGGGTCGGCGAGGGGACGTCCCCAATGGACGATACGTGGAAGTTCGTCGCCGGCGAAAATCAGGCCGAGCGCGGCGTCGGCTGCTGTTTGGGCCAGATACACGGCGGTCAGCGGCGTGCCGTCCGCGGCGACTCCGGTGAAAGTGAGGGTTTCGTTCTCGGCCATGATGGTTCCTGTCTCCTTTGACTGTGACTCTTACGTGATCTTGACGACGGTTTTCCTGATTCCGATGGTAGGAAAAACGGAATATGTTGACTCGTCGCCGCGTGTTGGCGGGACCGGGTAAGAAAATGTCCCGCTTCGGCAGCTGAACGACAACGCCATCATGGGGCCGGCACCCAGTACGGGCAAACCGGACACGGCTCAACGACGGGTTGCGAAGAAATCCGTGAGGATGGACTGGCACGCCGATTCCAGCACACCGCCGTACACTTCAGGCGCATGGCCCACATGCGGATCGCGAGGGATGTCCCACACCGAGCCGCAGGCGCCGAGTTTCGCATCCCATGCGCCGAACACGATGCGGCCCACATGCGTCTGGATGCAGGCGCCGGCGCACATCGGGCACGGTTCGAGCGTGACCACCAGCGTGCAATCGGCGAGGTTCCACGCACGGGCCGGGGAGGCCGGAACCGAATCCGACGTTGACGCTGAGGCCGAGGGACCGATGGCCTCCGCGGCGATTCCACCCGCATCCGACGGTATCGTGCCGCCCATTGCGCGCCAATCTGATGCCGAATCATCAGGAGCCGAATCATCGAGCGCCGATTGCGCCGCGCGTAAGCCGGAGCCGACCCGGTGGAGACCGTCCGCCAGCAGGCCGCGGCGACGGGCGTCGGCCGCCTCGCGCATCGCGATGATCTCGGCATGGGCCAGCGGGTCTCCCCCGGTCTCCCGCGTGTTGAAGCCGCGGCCGATAATGCGCCCGTCCGGGTCCAGCACCAGAGCGCCGACCGGCACGTCGCCGGCGAGCGCGGCCTGTCGGGCCAGCGCCAGGGCCTCGCGCATCGCCGCCTCATAATCTTGATTCACATATCCGAGTCTACGGCGAATCCGCGAGTCGTCGGCGGTGGCCCCGCGACCGGACCACCGGTCAGGTAGTAGCGGACCATGTCGTGGTCCTGCCGGCCCCGTGCCCGGACGCGAGACGCCGTAAAGCTACCCGTAAGTTCCGGCTGTTTTCCTATACTTTTCACGACACGGGGAGAAGGTGGGATCATGGCGGTATTCGAACTCATTGTGTGCATCATCGCTGCGGTGGTATTGAGTTCGTTCCTGAGTCGTTTCATCCCCAAGGTCTCCACCCCGCTGGTCCAGATCGTGCTCGGCGTGATCGTGACGTATCTGCCGTTCTTCCCGGACACAAGCCTTGACCCGGAACTGTTCATGGTGCTCTTCATCGCGCCGCTGCTGTATCTCGAAGCGCACGAGATCGACAAATCGGCGTTGCTGAAAACCCTGAAGCTCAGCCTGTCGTTGGCGATCGGTCTGGCCATCGTCACCATGGTTGCGGTGGGATTCATCCTGCATGCCGTATGGCCGTCCATCACCTTGGCGGCGGCTCTGGCGCTGGGCGCGGCGCTGGGCCCCACCGACGCCGTCGCCGTGAGCTCGCTCGGACGTGAGGCGTCCCTGACGCAACGTCAGCGCAGCCTGCTCAAAGGCGAGTCGCTGTTCAACGACGCCTCCGGCATCGTGGGCTTCCAGTTCGCGCTGGCTGCCGCATTCACCGGCACGTTCGCCGTGGGCGAGGCGGCCGGTGAGTTCGTCGTCTCGTTCATCGGCGGCACGATATTCGGCCTGATTGTGGGCACACTGGCCAACTGGGTGTTCGAGACCGTGCGGTCACTGGGTTGGGAGACCACCACCACACGCATCCTCATGGAACTGTTCCTGCCGTTCCTGCTGTATCTGGGCGCCGAGGAATTCCACGTGTCCGGCATTCTGGCGGTGGTGGCGGCCGGCCTGTTCACACGCTTCGACCGCACGGGCGTGGGACCGAACGTGGCGCGCACGAACATCGTGTCCGCCTCGGTGTGGGGCGTGCTGAGCTTCTCGCTCAACGGCGCGGTGTTCATCCTGCTGGGCATGCAACTGCCGTGGGCCATGCAGGCCAGCTGGTCGGACCCCTTCATCAGCAACAACATGCTCATCGGCGTCATTCTGCTGGTCACCGGTGTGGTGATTGTGCTGCGCTTCGTATGGGTGGCGGCCATGCTGCGCATCGCGCGCGACATCAACACCGGGCAGCGCCGCAAAATGACTCCGGAACGCTGGCGGTCGGCCGCGGTGATGACCTTCGGCGGCCCCAAAGGCACCATCACCCTGTCCCTGATGTTCACCATCCCCTACTATCTGGCCAGCGGCGTGCCGTTCCCGATGCGTGACGAGCTGCTTTTCATCGCCTCCGGCGTCATCGTGCTGACGCTGCTGTTGGCCAACTTCCTGCTGCCGCTGCTTGCGCCGAACCGCGGCAAGGACCCGGCCGCAGCGATGGTGCCAATCACCATCGACGTGCTGCGCGCCACCGTGGAGGAGCTGACCGGCCGTATCACGCCGGAGAACCGTCGCGCGGTGCTGGTGGTGATCGACCTGTACACCAAGCGCATCAGCCGTCTGAAGCAGCGCATCGGAGAATCCGACCCGCATGGTCTCGAGCAACTGCAGATCGAGGCCCTGCATTGGGAGAAGGAATTCGTGCGCGACCGTCTCGCCGACATCAAGGCGCATCCCGATGCGGACGAGGCCACGCAGGAGCTGAACGTCGAGGCCTGCGAGCGCATGCTCGACCAGATCATGAACACGCTGCGGCACACGGCGACCGATCCGACGGCCGGACACGCCGTCTCCCAGATCCGCGGACGCGGGCGCATGCTGCAGCGCCGGCTGAATAATCTCGCCAAACGTACGATCTCCAAGATCCGGCGTACCACGCCTTTGGTGAGCGAGGACCAGATCTTCGCCCGCACACGCGAGATTCAGGTGGAGGCGATTCACCATGTGATCGACCGTCTGGTGGATGAGATGGGCCTTGATACGTACAACACCGAGCACTGCTCGGCGCTGCTGCTCGACTACCGACGCGCCGAGGCCTCGCTGCAGGCCCGGCCGAATATGAGCGGCAGCGCGGCGGCCATCACGCAGATCGAAGAGGTCAAGAAGGAGAGCTACGGCATCGAACTCAGCGTGATTCAGGATATGTTCGAGGCCGGCGACATCAATCGAGCGCAGATGCGTTCGCTGCGACGGAACATCTATGTCATGCAAGTCGATGCCGATTCCGGCATCTGACCTGCATGACCGTCGCGGCACAGCCGCTCCCCTCGCCTATGGACAGTCCACCGGACTGTCCACTTCACGGCTCGATCAGCAATCACGGACTTCGCTACGCGAAGACTCAATCCACCCCTCACTCGACTACCGTCTCGTTCAGGCCTCGCCTATGGACAGTCCACCGGACTGTCCACTTCACGGCTCGGCAAGTCGATGCCGATTCCGGCATCTGACCTGCATGACCGTCGCGGCACAGCCTCCGTTCAGCGGCGCGTAGCTTTGATGGCGACCCAGATGGACCGGATCAGCAACGCGCATAGGTAGACGGTGAACAGGATCGCGCCGGTGCGCGGTGTGACCGCGGAGGCCATCCATGTGCCGAGAGGCGCCGTCGCCGCAGCCACAATGCCGATGATGAGCGCCGCCTTGACATGCACCATACGGCGTCGCGCGTTCGCCACGGATGTGGTGATCGCGTTCGGGAACATGGCCAGCAACGACGTGCCGCGCGCGATCAGATCGCTCGCGCCGAAGATGATCGACAGGGCCGGCACGCAGATCGCCCCGCCGCCGATGCCCAGCAGACCGGCCAGCACGCCGGCGATCACGCCGAAGACGATAAGCCCGACGATGGTGCCCGCATGCATGTGGATCGTGGAATCACGCGATGGATTCGACATGGCCTGATTGACGATCACGAACACCAGAAACAGCACAAACGCCCATCGCAGCACCAGTTCCGGCAGTTTGGACAGCAGCCATGAACCGATCTGCCCGCCCACGAACATCCCGGCGAAAATAATCGCCGCCGCAATCCAGTCCACATCACCTTCGACGGCATAGGAGACGACGCCGGAGACCGCGGTCGGCACGATGGCCATCATCGAAGTGGCGGCCGCGTGCCGTTGCGTCAGACCGAGCCAGACCAAGGCGGGCACGATGATCGTGCCGCCGCCGATGCCGAACAGGCCGGACAGGATGCCGACCGCCACGCCCACGACGGCCATGATGACCATGCCGCGCGGGGATTCGTCCAGATGGTTCTCGTCGATGCTCACTTCGCTCACGACGCCCAGTCTAGGACCGGACCCGGCGAGGACGGGTGGCAGCGTCCGACTGTTGCACGCCCGCCCGCGAACAACCCGCAGGCTACAGCACACCCGACGTGATGTCGTTGTCCAGCAGCCACTGCCGCAGGTCGGCGAATTCCTCAAGGCTGACGTTGTGGTCAAGCCCGTGGTAGCTCTTGGTTTTGAGCCACGTATGTTCCTCAAGCCATGCGGCCGTGGCGAACAGTTCGTACTTGGGAATCACGCCGTCGAGTTTGCCGTACGTGTAGAACACGGGGATATCGAAATCCGCAAGCCGGTCGTCCGCGGGCGCGGTGCCCGGCACCTGTCCCGGCGCGTTGAAGCCGGACAGCGACACGACCGCCCGGTAGCGCTCGGGGTGAATCCTGAGCAACTGGACCGCCACCAGTCCGCCTTGTGAAAAGCCCAGCGGCACGACGTCCCGGTCGGCGGGGATGTTGTCGGCCACCCATCGGTCCACGGCAAGTGCGGCGGCATGGGCGTCATAGTCGAGATCCTCCCCCACGGGCATCGCGGCGTGGAGCCACGCGTAATTGCCCGGTTCGGGACGGCTGTCCGGCCGATCTTCGTACATTCCGTACGTTCCGGTGCCGGCATCAGTCCGCGCATCCGATGACGCCGGCGCCGGCGCCGATGAGCCGTTCGCACGTCCGTCGGTGGACGGCGCCGGTTCGGCAAGGGTGATCGGACCGCGCAACGCGACGAAATCGTTGTAGGGGGCGATAAGGCGCATGATATCCGCCATGTCCTGTTCGTTGGAGCCCCATCCGTGCAGGCAGAGGAAGAGAGGATGCGTGGGGTGCCGGCCCAAGCCGCCGCGTGAGACCAACGCATGATCCACGGCCAGCGGCTCGCCGAACCGTCCCGGCACTTCGGTGGATTCGCGACCAATCAGCTCATCGGCAGGTGCGAAGGCGTTCGCCCGCGCCGACCGTTCACCGGCAACCGCCCCACCAAACCATTCGTCGGCATCCGCGCCGTCGCCAGCCCCGGCATCGGCCCTTTCACCGCCACCCAGACCGCCTCGTGCCCCTTCGGCATTGCCCTCATCACCAACCTTGCCGGAATGGTCCGCGTCCGAAGCCCCGGAATCCCCAAATGGGTCCGGGAACATGTCAAGGAACTGCTCGGGGGTCAGGTCGTCATTCGCATCGTCGCTCATACCTGTCCATGGTAAAGGGTCGGCGGGCCGCGCCGCCCGGAACGGCTCATGATGTGCGTCACAGCAGTAGCCGGCTTTGCGGAACACCGGAGCAAAAAAGAACCCCGGCGGGGAGACCGCCGGGGAGAGAAAGGAGAGAGAAGAAGAAAGGGGTTCAATTGTCGGGAACTGCTGCGGCTCCTGGCCAGCTTCTTGCTGACATCATTTATATAACCACCGCTTTCTGGGTCTAACGATGGGTTTTTCTGGGAATACCCTGAGAATGCCGAAGAATACCGTTTCCACACAAAACGCTAGACTGGGCAACAGTACGTAAAACAAGGAGTTTGTATGCTGCTGTCCGATCGCGATATCCTCGCCGCGCAGGCCGCCGGCCATATTTCGCTCGAACCGTGGACCCCTGAGATGGTGCAGCCCGCTTCCATCGACGTCCGTCTGGACCGATATTTCCGCCTGTTCAACAATCACGCCTACACCTACGTGGACCCGGCGGAGAATCAGGGTGCGCTCACCGAGCAGTTCGAGGTGGGCCCGGACGAACCGTGGATTCTGCATCCCGGTGAGTTCGCGCTTGGTTCGACGTGGGAATACGTCAAACTCGATCCGACCATCGCCGCCCGACTGGAGGGCAAGAGCTCGCTGGGCCGTCTGGGCATTCTGACCCACTCCACCGCCGGGTTCATCGACCCGGGCTTCGAGGGGCATATCACACTGGAGCTGTCCAACGTCTCCACGTTGCCGGTCAAGCTGTGGCCTGGCATGAAAATCGGTCAGATGTGCTTCTTCCAGCTCAGCTCGCCCGCCGAGCATCCGTACGGCTCGCAAGGCACCGGCTCGCACTATCAGGGCCAGCGCGGCCCCACGCCCAGCCGGTCCTACGTGAACTTCTACCGCGCCCACATCGACGACTGACGGCGGAAGGCCGCACGCGCATTCCGCCCCGCTCCCCCGTTTCCGGCCGGCTGTGACGCCGGCCCTTCCGTTTCTGCCCGCATACGTCAAGGAGATGCCATGACCAATATCGATGGCGGTTTTGATTTCGATTTCCAGCACCACGACAAGCCTTCCAAACCGACCGTCCCCCCGCTGACTGCGCCGACTGTGCAGCCGGTCCAGTCTGCGCCGGCTCCGATTCAGCCGGCCAACTTCCCCGCTTCGGCCACCCCGTCGGTCGGTTCTTTCGCCGGTGCGACAGAGCCGACCGGAGCCACGCAACCGTTGCAGCGCACCTCCGGCAACCTGACCGGCAACGCCTCCGGCGCGGCGGCGGCAGGCCAGCAGCAGTACGTGTGGGATAGGGCCACCCAGCGGTTCATCCCCATCGGGACCGAGCCGGCAGCTCAGCAGTATCCGCCCCAGACCGCAGCGGACGCGTCCCAGCCGACGATGGCATATGGCCAGAACGCACAATCAGCCTCTCCATACGGACAGCCCTCCGCAGCGCAGTCCAGCGCACCTACGCAGGTGTTCCAGTCGGGCGCCGGCACCGGCGCGACGCAAGCTTTACCGTATGCAGGAACCAGCGCCACGCAGGCCATGCCATACGCCGGCGAAGGTGCCACGCAGGCTTATCCCGCCGCCGCACCGGCGGCGCAGCAGTACCCGACGCAGACGGTGCCGATGGCGGCGTCGGCCTCGCCGGCCGCCTATCCCGTCCAGTCATCCACGCCCCAACCCGCCGCGGCCAGTGAAGCGGCGACTCAGGTGTTCCGACCTCTGACGGACGCGGCGCCGGCGGCTCAGCCCGCGACGTTGCCGCCGTCTATTCTTCCGGGGGACCCGGAAGGGGATGAACCGGAGGGCGAAGGCCCGGACGGCCGCGGCTCGCGTCGGGGTGACGGCGGCAAGAAGAAGCACACCGGCGCAATCGTCGGCGGTGTGATCGCCGCCATCGTGGTCATCGCCTTGATTGTGGCAGGCGTGCTGTTCTGGCGTTCCAGCAGCTCGAAAGTGAGTCATGCCGCGGCGCTGGTGGAATGCCAGGTCGCCGCCAAGGAATACGACGCGGCCAAGGCCAAGCTCACTGCCGCTGTGGCCAACGGTCAGGCCATCGCCCAGACCGCCTCGGATCAGGTGACGGATGCCAACACGCTGAACACCCTGAATCAGGCGCTTTCGGCGGCGGCCAATCCCTCGGACACTGCCAAGTGCGGGACCTCGGCCACCACCGAGGAGCTCAAGTCGCAGGCCAAGGACATGCAGACGCAGTCCGATGATGCGACCGACAAGACCGATGCCATCAATGACGCCATCAAGGCCATCAACTCCTCGAAGGACACCGCCGATACCGAATCGCTGAAGTCCAGCCTGAGCTCCGCCATCTCGCAGGCCCAGACCACGCTGAACAACTCCGCCGGTGCCGTGGCGGACGAATCCACGCGCACCGCCCTGCAGACCGCCATCACCGACGCGAACAACGTGCTGGGCCGCTCCAAGCCGTCCGAATCGGACGTGAACAACGCCATCTCCGCGCTGCAGAAGGCTGAATCGGACGTGAACGCCTCGATGCAGACCCAGCAGCAGGAGCAGGCCAACGCGAATAACTCCAACAATTCCGGCACCAACGGCAGCACCGGCACCAACAACGGAGACACCGGCAACGGAACCCAGAATGGCACCACTGGCAACGGTAACGGCAACAACAACAGCGGAACCAACACCGGCAACGACAATTCGACCGATACCGGCGGCAACGGTACCGAAGACGATTCGGCCGAAAACTGACGTGCCTACCCCATCGCACCGTGCACATCGCACGGTGCACATCGCA
>NZ_JFAO01000037.1:0-27374 GCF_006408945.1 Bifidobacterium sp. UTBIF-78 | reverse complement strand
GGGATTGGCCCACCGTGTAGGGAAATCCCCACGGTGTAGGGAGAAAAATTTTACCATCCGCGGAATTAAGCCGTTTTGGGACCCTACACCATGGGAGAATCCCTACACGGTGAGCCAATCCCTACACCGTGTGATGATCCCTACATCGTGGGACGAATGGGACGACAGGCGGGGAACGCCAACATACAACCCGCAAAACCCAGTGGCCCGGGCCTTCGTAGTTGAAGGTCCGGGCCACTGGGTTTGTCCCTAGGAAATGAAAACGAATAAGGCGTTACTGGCGCTTATCCATTATTCTTAGCACAATCTTGCGCAACTCGGAAGCGACAAGCACAAATGCCGCCAAACCGATACATTCCAGCCACGCCCTGGCTCTCAACGGCGTGGTGCCGAACGCGGAATTCAGGAACGGCACGTAGATCACCACGAGCTGCAGCACGATGGACAGGCCAATCGCGCCCCACAGCCACTTGTTCGAGAACAGGCCGACGAATGCGGACTGCAGGTGGGAGCGGGAGGCCAGCGCGTTGAACAGCTGGGCGAAGACCAGAATCGTGAAGCCCATCGTACGGGCCTCGACCATCTGGGCCTCGTGGCCGAGTGTGTCCACCGAACGGTCGGTGAACAGACCACCGGCAAGATGCATATCCATGCCGATCAGGGTGACGATGGCCATGATCACACCGATGTAGATGATGTCGCCCCACATCGAGGCGTCGATCACGCGGTCGGTCACCTTGCGCGGGCGGCGGGCCATCACATCATCGGTCTGCGGGTCCACGCCCATCGCCAGCGCGGGGGCCGCGTCGGTCAGCAGGTTGATCCACAGCAGCTGGGTGGCGAGCAGCGGCACCGTGACGCCCACGGTCTCCGGCTGGCGGATGCCGAGGAATCCGGCGAGCACCACGCCGAAGAACACGGTGAACACCTCACCCACGTTGGAGCTCAGCAGGTAGCGCAGGAACTTGCGGATGTTGTCGAAGATCACGCGGCCTTCGCGCACGGCGGCCACGATGGTGGAGAAGTTGTCGTCGGCCAGGATCATCTTGGCGCTCTGCTTGGTCACCTCGGTGCCGGTGATGCCCATGGCGACGCCGATGTCCGCGGTCTTGACGGCCGGGGCGTCGTTGACGCCGTCGCCGGTCATGGCCACGATGTTGCCCTGCCGCTGCAGGGATTCGACAATCTTGAGCTTGTGCTCCGGCGCCACGCGCGCGTACACGGAGACGTCGGCGGTGGCCTTGTCGAGCGCCGCCTCGTCCGCCAGCTGGTCAAGCTGGTCGCCGGTCATCGCCTTGCCGTCCTTGGCGATGATGCCCAGATCGGAGGCGATGCGAGCCGCGGTGAGCGGGTGGTCGCCGGTGATCATCACCGTACGGATGCCGGCGCGATGGGCTTCCGCCACGGAGTCGCGGACCTCGGTGCGCGGCGGGTCGATGATGCCGACCATGCCGTTCCAAATGAGGTCGGTTTCGATGGCCTCGGCCTGATCGGCGATGTCCGCGACCTGGCCTGCGGCGTTGACGGTCACGCCTGGCACATCGGCCAGCGAGCTCGTCTCCAGCGGGCGGCATGCCTCGCCAAGCGTGCGGTAGGCCTCGGAGGAGAGGCGCTCGACGGTGGCGAGAATCGACTGGCGATCGCCTTCGGTGAGCTTGCGCACATGCCCGCCCACGCGGATGCGGGAGCAGTAGCTCAGGAGCACGTCCGGCGCACCCTTGGCGAAGACCGTGAGCTTGCCGGAATCGGTGTCGTCCTTGGCGATGATGGACATGCGCTTGCGCTCGGAGGTGAACGGAATCTCGGCCACGCGGGTGAACCGCTCGGCCCTGCGATCGGCCTTGACCTTGCGCGCGGCCACGATGAGCGAGACCTCGGTGGGGTCGCCCACGATCTCCCAGCGACCGTTCTCCTGCCGCAGTTCGCCGTCGTTCGCCAGCGCGCCGGCGGCGAGCGCTGCGACGACTTCGTCGGCGATGACGCGGGCCTCGTCCGATTCGGGCGAGACGCCGCCGGTCATGACCATACGGCCTTCCGGCGCATATCCGGTGCCGGTGATCTGCACTTCGCCGGACGGGGTCACCACACGCTCGACGGTCATCTCGTTGCGGGTCAGGGTACCGGTCTTGTCCGAGCAGATCACGGACGCGGAACCGAGCGTCTCCACCGAATGCAGCTTCTTGACGATGGCGTTGTGGGCGGCCATACGCTGCACGCCAAGCGCCAGCACCACGGTCAGGATCGCGGCCAGGCCCTCGGGCACGGCGGCCACGGCGAGCGAGACGGCGAGCAGCAGGGAGTCGATCACGTCGTGGATGTCGTTGAAGCCCTCGAGCACGGCGAGCGCGACCAGCACGACGACGGCGATGATGCACACGGCTATGCCGAGAATCTTGGAGACGTAGTCCATCTCCTTCTGCAGCGGGGTCTTCTCGTCCTCGGTGGCGGACAGCATGTCGGCGATCTTGCCGACCTGCGTGTTCATGCCGGTGCCGGTGACGATGGCGCGACCGGTGCCCTGGGTCACGGACGTGCCGTTGAAAATCATGTTGGCCCGGTCGCCGAGGGCCTTGGCCGCTTCGAGCGTGTCCGGCTTCTTGCCGACCGGCACGGATTCGCCGGTGAGCGAGGCCTCGGCGATGCGCAGGCTGGCCGCATTGACCAGTCGTCCGTCCGCGGAGACCGAATCGCCCTCGGCCAGCACGATGATGTCGCCGGGGACCACGTCCGTGGTGTTGATGCGCTGGACCTTGCCGTCACGCAGCACGGAGGTCTGCGGGGCGGTCATCTGTGCGAGCGCCTCGACCGCGGCCTCCGCCTTGGCCTCCTGCATATAGCCGAGCACGGCGTTGACGATAAGAATCAGGATGATCACGATGGCGTCGAAGGGCAGCGCCTCGCCGCCTTCCGCGCCGGGCTGCGCGTTGGCCTTTTCGATGAACCACGCGACCAGCGAGATGCCGGTGGCCGCGATGAGCAGGTACACCAGCGGGTCCTGGAACTGGGCCAGGAACTTCTTCCATTTGGGTACGGGCGGCGCGCTGGCCAGCTCGTTCGGACCGAATTTGGCGAGTCGGCGCTTGGCCTCCTCCTCGCTCAGACCGCGCGCCGGGTCCACATTCAGGGCCTTGGCCACGTCTTCGGCACTGGTCAGGCTTGGATCGGCGTCCCCCAACAACGCCTGCTGCGCGCGCACTTCCTCTGATTCCGCGACCTCATTCGTTGCAATCGCGGACTGTTTGGATTGATCTTGCTGACGATCAACCATGTCATTCTCCTTGGTATAGCCGCGGAGTAGTCAGCCCCGGACAGCCGCCGGATTCTCTCTTCCGGTGCCACGCGGGACTGCGCGGTTATGGACATCGACGCAACTGCTGCCGATGCATACGATTGCCATTATTCCATACCCTCGAGAATCGGTGGGCGCACAGCGTAATGCGTTTTGTGGGGTTTTGGAGGGGTTTGGAGGGTTGGACGTGCCGGCCGCGGGCCGGCCGAACAGTGCAATTAGTATGCCGCGCCATAAGTTCGTTGATTTTATTTTTGGCTCCCCTTGTTAGGGGAGCTGGCCCGCGAAACGGGTCTGAAGGGCAGTGAATTAATAACGAATTTCTGACGCGGGATACTGGTTCTCGCATCAGGCCGACTTTCAGCCAAGCTGCTCGTGAAGATTGCGCGCGATGGAGCGGTCGCGCAGCCCTTTAGTCAGCCGCAGTCCCACGGTGACGGCCATCAGCACGACCGTGCAGGCGATCCACAGCACCCGGCCTCCGAAGCCGCTGATGATCCAGCCGCCCACCAGCGGCGCCAAGGCGATGGACACGGACCACACCATGTTGTAGACGCCCTGGTAGGTGCCTCGTGCGGCCGCCGGGGCCATCGCGGCCACCGTGGTGGTGGCGATCGGGAAGGTGCCGAGTTCGCCCAACGTCCACAGCACCACGGCGAGCGCGAAACCGGCCCATGAATCGGCCACGATCTGCACGGCGTAGCCGACGACCGTCACGGCCATTCCCGCAATGAGCACGCGCGAGTTGCCCATGCGCGCGAACAGCTTCATCGCGGGAATCTGCAACAGGCACAGCATGCCGCCGTTGATGGTGAGCAGCACGGAATAGTCGCCCAGTCCCATGCCAAGATTCGTCATGGCGATGGGCAGGCCGGACGTGCTCTGGAAGTAGACGAGATAGTAGCCGAACATCAGCAGGGAGAAGGCGAGGAACGGGCCGTCAGTCAGCACGCGACGCCAGTTGTCGCGCAACGATGTGCTCGCCGGTCGTACGCCATCGCCGGGAACGGTGGCCGACGAGCCGGCGGAATCCGATTCGCCGACTGCGCACGCCGCATCCGCCGGCCCTGCCGTGTCAGCTCCCACCGCATCCGCCACGGCGATCCCCAAATGACGGACCTCGCGGAAGAAGAGGACGAGCAGCGCGGTGACGGCGATCAGCACGGCGGCCTCGACGTAGAACATCAGCGAGTACGAGACCTTGACCAGCTGGTTGGCGATGATCGGGCCTATGGCATAGCCGAAGTTGATGGCCCACGATTGCAGCACATATGCGCGCTGCTGGCGCTCGACGGGCACCACGTCGGCGATGTACGCGGCGATGGCGGGGCTCGGCAGCGAAGCGAACGCGCCATAGACGAACAGCGCCACGCCGATGGGCACGGGGGCCGTGAGCGCGGACGTGGCCAGCAGGGATGCCGCCGCGCCGATCTCGCCTATGACGATCATCGATTGGCGGCCGAAACGGTCGGACAGCGTGCCGCCGAACAGGCATCCGATGATCGCGCCGAAACCGTACATGGAGACGACCGCGCCGACCACGCCCTCGTCGATATGCAACGCGGAAACCAGATAAATCGACAGGAACGACGTGACGAAGCGTCCCATCCACAAGATAAGAATCGCCAACCACAGTCCCCAGTACAGCGGGGACAAACCGAATATCTCACGTTGCCGTCTCACCTGCAATACCCTACTCGCACTTGACGTTCCGGCACGCTTGGGGCGGGGTGCTGGGACAATGAACCGTATGGCTATCAAAAAAGGACCGACCAAAGGGTCGGGTGGCAAGCATCGTAACGCGCTTCGCGGCAAGGGCCCGACCCCGAAGGCCGAGGACCGCGTGTATCACAAGGCGTACGCGGCCAAGAAGGCGGCCGAGCGCCGCAGGATGGCGGACCCGCGTCTCGCGGCCCGTAGGCGCGTGGACAAGTTCGCCTCGTCGGACACCTCGGATCTGGTGTTCGGCCGCAACTCCGTGCTCGAGGCGCTGCGCGTGGGCGTGCCGAGCTCGACGCTGTACATCCTCTCGCGCATCGAGCATGACGACCGTACGCGCGAGATCGTGAAGCTGGCCGGCACCAGCGGCCTGCACATGCTGGAGGCCGACCGTCTGGAGATGGATCGCATCGCCCGCTCCGGCAACCATCAGGGTGTGATCCTCAAGGTCAATCCGTTCGAGTACTCCTCGCTGGCTTCGCTGGCCGACCGCGCGGAGAAGAAGGCGAAGGCGATGGAGGCCGCGAATTCGGCCACCGCGCGCATCAACGCGCGTCCGCTGTTCATCGCGCTCGATGGCGTGACCGACCCGCAGAACCTCGGTGCGGTGATCCGCTCGGCCGCCGCATTCGGCGCGAACGGCGTGATTCTGCCGGAGCGTCGTTCCGCTTCGGTGACCGCCGCGGCATGGAAGGTGTCCGCCGGCGCGGCCGCGCACATGCCGGTGGCCCGCGTGGTGAACCTCAACAAGGCCATCGAGGGTCTTAAGGAACGCGGCTACTACGTGGTGGGTCTTGACGGCGGCGGCGACAAGCTCGTTGGCGAAACCGGTTTCGAGACCGATCCGCTCGTGGTGGTGCTGGGCTCCGAAGGCAGCGGCCTGAGCCGTCTGGTGCGCGAGGCCTGCGACGCCATTGCCGGCATTCCAATCAGCTCGTCCGTGGAGTCGCTGAACGCCTCCGTGGCGGCGGGCATCAGCCTCTACGCCGTGTCCAACGCCCGTCGCAAGGCCGGCGAGGCCGCCAAGGCCGCCGCGGCGAAGTAGAAACAACCTCAATCATCAACCGTGTAATCGAATGGGCTCTCTTCACATTACGTAAAGAGAGCCCATTCATATATGTGACTGCGCGATTAATGGCTTAACGGCTCAGTGGCTCCACACCGCCGCGTCGGGGTCGTCGTCGGGGTTGTAGCCATCGTCGCCGTAGGTGTACTCATCGTCCACCACGCCGGAATCGGCTTCGGCGTTGAGCGCGTCCACGTCCTTCTTGTCGAGCTTGTACTGCGGCAGCACGTTGTCGATATAGCTCTTGACGGCCTCGGCCATCGGCACGTCATGGCCGGCCTTCTCCGCAAGGAACCAGCGGTGGTCGAGCACTTCGTGGAAGAACTGCGCGGGCTCGATCTGCGAGCGGTATTCGGGCGGAATCATACGCACGGTCGGCTCGTAGACCTCGCGCATCCAGTCGGTGGCCACGATCTCCAGCTCCTCGCCGTCACGCCAGGTGGAGGCGCGGTAGGCATCGAGGTCGTTGAGCAGACGGCGGGCCTGATTCTCCTGCACGTCCAAACCGGTGAGGCGCAGGAGCTTGCGGGAGGCGTACCCGGCGTCCACCACACGCGGACGAACCAGCACGCGCTTGCCATCCTCGGCGGTCTTCATCTCGAGCTCGTCCACGTCGAAGCCGAGCTCGTTGAGCTTGTTGACGCGCTTCTCGATCTTCCACATCTCATCCGGGCCGAACTTGTCGGTGTCGGTCAGGGCGCTCCACAGCGAGTGGTAGCGATCGACCAGGCGGTTGCCCACCTCGATCTCGTCCACATCGCTGGGCAGCAGACGGCCGGACGCCAGATCCATGAGTTCGCCGATGATGTTCGTGCGAGCCAGATCGATATCGTATTCGCGCTGGCCTTCGGTCAGATTCACATGCAGATCACCGGTCTCGGCGTCCACCAGAAAGGCGGAGAAGGCGTCGGCATCACGCAGGAACAGCACGTTCGACAGCGACACGTCGCCCCAGTAGAAGCCGGCCAGATGCAAACGAACCATGAGCACGGCGAGGGCGTCAATCAGTCGCTCGGCGGTGTCCGGGCGCAGATTGCGGGCGAACAGGGCACGGTAGGGCAGCGAGAACTTGAGGTGCCTGGTGACGAGAATCGCCTCCAGCGGCTCGCCGTTGCGATCGTGGCGGCCGGTGACCACGGCGATCGGCTGCACGGTGGGCAGGTCGAGCTTCTGCAGCCGGCGCAGCAGCTCATACTCGCGCTCGGCCACCTGACGGGTGATCTCCTTCATGGCGTACACCTCGTCGCCAACGTGCACGAAACGCACCACATGGCGGGAGATGCCTCGAGGTAGGTTGGCCAGCAGCTCCTGAGGCCATGTGGCCAGCGGCTTGTGCCACGGCAACGTGAACATCTTCGGGTTCGAGCTGGCGGCGGTGATCTTCAATGCCTGCGGTTCGGCTGAATTGGCGTGTTCGTCTTCGGCTTTGACAGACGTGGCCTTCAGCGCGCGCGGATCCAACTGGGGCAATTCATTCAACTCCATGTGTTCGATTTTACGTTGCGCCCGCGCGTTTTTCTCGGAATTGGCCCCCATACCGCGAAAAACGCACACCGGCGTCGTCTCAACGGCTCGTCGCCGTAGCAATCCGCGTCCGATGGCGTCATCGATAGTGGCATCGCCCCATGCCCTAAACAACAAGAAAAGCCCCGCAGCTATGCAGGGCTTTTCCAACGAGGTCATAAGAGAGGAAGAGAACAACCTCGTTTAATGGTTGACGAAGCGGTTAGACCTCGCCAAGTATATCTACGCCGCAATCGGCGATCGACTAGTTCAGACGCAGCTCGGTCGACGGAGCGAACAGGTGCATCTTGGCCGGGTCGATCTTGATCTTGACAACGGCACCGATCTTCGGAAGCGCACGCGGGTTCACACGAATCGTGGTGAGCTTGTTCTGATCGGACATGACCTGAGAGGCCTCGGCGGCGGAACCATCGGTGATGATGTTGCCGTAGATGTAGCCGTCGGAACCCAGATCCTCGACGTTGACGACCTTCAGGGAGAAGGCGTTCGGATCGTCGGCCGGAGCCAGATCGGCGTCCTCAGGACGGAAGCCGACCACAATCTGGTTGTTGTCCTCGGCGGTGAGCTTGTTGACGGCCTCAGCCGGCAGGTCCACGGTGTCCTCGCCGATCTTCGCCTTGCCGTTGACCACCGGGTGGGTGTTCAGGTTCATCGACGGGGAGCCGATGAAGCCGGCGACGAAGACGTTGGCCGGACGATCGTACAGCTCGGTCGGGGCGCCGACCTGCTGCAGGATGCCGAGCTTGATGACGGCGATGCGATCGCCCATCGTCAGGGCCTCGGTCTGATCGTGGGTCACGTACAGGGTGGTGACACCCAGCTGGCGCTGCAGAGCGGCGATCTGGGTACGGGTCTGGACACGGAGCTTGGCGTCGAGGTTGGACAGCGGCTCATCCATGAGGAAGACCTTCGGCTCACGGACGATTGCGCGGCCCATGGCCACACGCTGACGCTGACCACCGGACAGAGCCTTCGGCTTGCGGTCGAGGTACTCGGTGAGATCCAGGATCTCAGCGGCCTTCTCAACGCGCTTGCGGATCTCGTCCTTCGGAGTGCCGGCGATCTTCAGAGCGAAGCCCATGTTGTCCGCAACGGTCATGTGCGGGTACAGAGCGTAGTTCTGGAACACCATGGCGATGTCGCGGTCCTTCGGCTGCATCGTGGTGACGTCCTTGCCACCGATGAGGATGCGGCCCTTGTTGACCTCTTCCAGACCCGCGAGCATGCGCAGGGTGGTGGACTTACCACAACCGGAAGGGCCGACGAGGACGAGGAACTCGCCATCCTTGATATCAAGATTCAGGTCATCCACAGAGGGCTTGTCGTTGCCCGGGTAGATACGAGTGACGTGGTCGAAAACGACTTCTGCCATAATTACTAATCCTTTCAGAGGCAGGTACGTGCCTCACGATCCGTGGTAAAGGGATTTTCGGTTATTTACTGTGCCTCGACCTGTCGCTACCGTCGACAACTTTGCTTTCGGAAACTGCAAGCTTCAGCGTTTACTTTTCCGGTTCAGTGAAGGTTCTCTTCGTTGAGCCAAGAATCACTATACACGGGCCGCGTACAAACTCAAGGACAATCGCGCGAAATTTTTCGCACCGCGTGTCGCAGCGGACATCTGCTACCGCTCGGCGTCGAAACTGACGCCGTTGCGGCGGGCCTCCCGTTCGGCCTTGCGCTCGTCGCGCCTTTCCTCGGCCTCCTCCATGCGCTGGATGCGCAGCTGGCGCCAATCCTCGCGCATGTCGCGGAACCGCTCTGCCCATGTGGCAGCGTCGTAAGCGGGACCGGCCACGCCGGCACCGGCGTCCGCCGATGCCGCGCGCTTGCCGACCGAACCGGGAATGCCCGCGCCAATCGCGGCCTTGATCGCGGCGAGCCCGGAGACCGACCCATCATCGGCGATTCCGTCCCCGGTTCCCTCACCGGCCGCGACACTATCCGAGAGCGCGTCGGCGGCACCATCGGCGACCTTGGCGACCCCCATCTTCAACAGCCCCAGCAGTTCGCGCAAGGTCTCGGGGATGGGCTCGTCACCCTCGCTGGCGGACTTGGTCAGTCCTTCGATGCGCCGGCGCAGCGCGTCCGCGTCCTCCGGGTCGATCTTGAGCCCGGCGATCAGCGACTGTCGGATGGTCTCGTAGTCCAGGTTGGCGAAGAAGTTCAGCTGCTGCAGGGTCATGAACCCCTTGAGCTCGGGGAACCGGTGGACGATGTACTCCTCGCGGTCATCGGCCGCACGGGTCCAGTCGCGGGTGAGCTGCGGGTCCCAGCTGGCGGTGATCGACCCCTCGCGCATGCGGTAGTGGTAGAGGGCCTTGGGGATGCGGACCACGCGCGTGGCCTCGCCGATCACGTTGCAGATGCGGGACAGGTCCTCGATCTTGCGCCCCACCGGGAAGGAGAAGCCGGTGTTCTGGTAGGTGGCGGCAGGTGCCAGAAACGCCCAGAAATAGCCGTCGATCTCGGCCTTGACCTGCTTCTTGATGGCTTCGACCGGAGTGAGGATCTGGACTTCGGAATAATCGTTGTGCCGGTAGTTGGACAGCAACGGCTTGTCGTTCTCGGAGATGGTGTCGAACTGGAACATCACGAGGTCGGCGTCGTAGTCGCGCATCGCGGCAAGGCAGTCCTCCACCAGCGTGGGGGCCACGGTGTCGTCCGAGTCGGCGAAGTAGATGTACGCGCCGGTGGCGACCTTGATTCCGGCATTGCGCGCGTCGGATAGGCCGCCATTGGGCTTGTGGATCACGCGCACACGGGCGTCCTTGGCGGCCCAAGCGTCGCACATGGCCGGGCAGCCGTCCGGCGAGCCGTCGTCCACGAGCAGGATTTCGAGATTGGCGTAGGTCTGCGCGGCCACGCTCGCCACGCATTTGTCAAGGTACCGCTCGACTTTGTACACCGGGATGATGATGCTGACCAACGGCTCATGTTCCATACGTACAGCGTACCGCCGTCGTGTCGCTGCCGTGTGAAGGTACGGGAGATGTGACGCCCTGTTCGAAAGCGGTACCGGGGCACGCGTCGAGGCGCGCACGGTACCCGGCGAGGCGACCGATATCGCCGATATCGCCCGCACTGGGATAGGATGCAGGAGGAACATGACAGGGAGGTAAGGTCATGCGCAGTGTGAGAGTGGGAGTGGTCGAGGACGACCCGTCGGCGTGCCAGCGTGTTCTGGATTATCTCAACCAATACCGTAGCGAGACCGGCGTGGAGTTCACGATCTCCGTGTTCAACGACGGCGAGGCGATTGTGGAGCGGTACACGCCCACGTATGACATCCTGTTTCTGGACATCGAGATGTCGCATATGGACGGCATGTCGGCGGCGCGGCGCATTCGCGAGCGCGACGACTCGGTGGTGATCGTGTTCATCACCGCCGCGCCGCAATACGCCATCAACGGCTACGAGGTGCAGGCGCTCTCCTACCTGCTCAAGCCCGTGCCGTATTTCGCGTTCCGTCAGGAGCTCAAACGCTCCATCGACATGGTGCGCCGGCGCTCGGACGGGTCGATGCTCATCGAGGCCGGCGGCAATCAGATGAGGCTGGAGCTTTCGGATGTGACGTACATCGAGTCGATCCGGCATACGATCATCGTCCACACGCTCGATGGGAAACTGTCGGTGTCCGGCACGCTGAAGGACTTCGAGGGGCGGCTGGCGGATCAGGACTTCTTCCGCTCCAACTCCTGCTATCTGGTGAATCTGCGGCATGTGGTGGGTGTGGATGGACAGGACTGCGTGATGTCGAACGCCGAGCGCCTGAGGGTGAGCCGGCCGCGCAAGAAGGCGTTCCTGACCGCACTGACGAACTACATGGGCGCGTCCGGGCCGACCGCGCGTATGGGGGCCGGCGGCACGGCGACCGTCGGCGGCACGGCCGACGACAGCGGCACGACCGACGACAGCGCGACAGGCAAGTCGGCATGATCGGCGGAACCATCACCAACGCCCTGCCGGACATCCCCCGCCTGTATACGGGAATCTGCGAATGGATGGCCTGCGTGACCTATCTCATGGTCATCTACCGGCGCGTGCCCCGGCAGCGAACGATTGCAGTGGGGGCGCTGGGGCTTGCCGGCATGATCGGCATCCAGTATTTCGACGGCGCGATGCCGCTGTGGTTCTGGGTCGGCGGCATGCTGCTCGCGTTCGGCGGCATGTGGGCGATCGTGCGGTTCGGCGCCGGCACCGGCAATCGCGAAGGGCTGTATATCACGGCGCGCGCGTTCGTACTGGCCGAACTGGTGGCATCGCTGCACTGGCAGCTCGTGACGTTCCTGAGCCTGAAATCCGGGGATGGCGGCAACGCCTTGTGGTCGGCCGGACTGCTGGTGGCGACATACGCGGCCGGGTTCGCCGCTGCGTGGGCGATCGAGCGTGGCAATTTCGCGCATGACGCCCCGACCGGTACCACCTGGCAGCTTTCGGTGGGCACGGTGGCCATCACCATCGTGACGTTCGCGATGAGCAACCTGAGTTTCGTCTCGACCAACACGCCGTTCTCCGGAACGGTCGGCCAGGAGGTGTTCTACATCCGCACGCTGGTGGATTTCTGTGGTTTCGCGATCCTGTACGCCCAGCAGGAGCAGGCGCGGCGCATGGCGGCGAGCGCCGAGCTGGCCTCGATCAACGCTCAACTCAATAGCCAGCATCAGGAGTATCTGGCGTCGAAGGAGAACATCGAGTCCATCGGGCGGCTGGCCCATGACCTCAAGCATCAGATCGCGGCGTTGCGAGCCGAGGTGGACCCCGAGCATGTGGCGGCCGGCTTCGAACAGCTGGAGCATTCGGTGGCGGCGGCCAGCGCGCAGCAGCATTCCGGCAATCCGGTGCTGGACGTGATCCTGACCACGAAGATGCGCACATGCACGGACCGTGGCATCACACTGACGGCTGTGGCGGACGGCAAACTGCTCGCCGGTATGAGCTCGATGGATATCGCCTCATTGTTCGGCAATGCGCTGGACAACGCCATCGAGGCGACTGGCAAGCTGCCGAATCCCCAGCAACGGCTCATCCGACTGGCCCTGTACGGCCAGGGCCGATTCACGGTGATTCGTGTGGAGAACTACTACGATTCGACGCTCAAGAAGGACTCGACCGGCGCGCTGCGCACAACCAAACGGGACGCCTCCCGGCACGGATTCGGCGTGAAGTCGATACGTCATATCGCCACGCAGTACGGCGGCGAAGTGACGATCCGGACCGAGGACCACTGGTTCGTGCTCACCGTGCTGATTCCTCGGTGAATCGGCGGTGAATCAGCGTGGCAAAAGGGTCTGTTAAACCAGAATTGACATGGGTTAATCAGCGAATAGTTCTGGTGGGGTTGACTTCCTAAGGAAATCAACCCCACCAGCTTGCTTCTAACGCTTGCTTCTAACGTCAAAGTCAGTAGAGCAGAGACAACAATGACTGTTTTACCTGCAGAGACTCGTCGTATGCATTGGCCTGTAATGTACTGCAGGCAAAACAGGTGCCGACAGCACACCAATCGCAGGCAAAACGAGGCAGCTCCCATAGGCTGCAGGTGGAATAGGCCGGATTATTGGACCGGCCGCAGGTGAAACAGGCATAGTACACCGTGCTGCAGGTAAAATGTGCTGTTGTAGAGCCAATTACGGCCTCTACGAAGGCATGTTTTACCTGCGACTTACTCGCAGCGCTCGTCGGAGACATGTTTTACCTGCAACAAGCGGCATACCGCACATCATCAAGACGAATCAGAAGTCCCAATCGTCGTCGTCGGTCTCCTCGGCCTTGCCCATGACGTAGGAGGAGCCGGAACCGGAGAAGAAGTCGTGGTTCTCGTCAGCATTGGGGCTCAGGGCGGCCAGGATCGCGGGGTTCACGTCGCAGATCTCGGCCGGGAAAAGCGCCGGGTAGCCGAGGTTCATCAGGGCCTTGTTGGCGTTGTAGTGCAGGAACTTCTCCACGTCCTCGACCAGACCGACGCCGCTGTACAACGATTCGGTGTATCCCACCTCATTGTCGTACAGCTCGTTGAGCAGGTCGTACGTGTAATCCTGCATGTCGGCACGCTCGGCCTCGGTGAGACGCTCGATGCCGCGCTGGTACTTGTAGCCGATGTAGTAGCCGTGCACGGCCTCGTCACGGATGATGAGACGAATCACGTCGGCGGTATTGGTGAGCTTGGCGTGCGCGGAGAAGTACATCGGCAGGTAGAAGCCGGAGTAGAAGAGGAACGATTCGAGCAGGGTGGAGGCCACCTTGCGCTTGTACGGGTTGTCGCCCTCGTAATAGTCGAGCACGATCTCGGCCTTCTTCTGCAGGAACTCGTTCTCCTCGCTCCAATCGAAGGCGGCGTCGATCTGCTCGGTGGAGCACAGGGTGGAGAAGATGGACGAGTACGACTTCGCGTGCACGGACTCCATGAACGCGATGTTGGTGTACACGGCCTCCTCGTGCGGGGTGAGCGCATCCGGGATGAGGGAGACCGCGCCGACCGTGCCCTGAATGGTGTCCAGAAGGGTCAGACCGGTAAACACGCGCATGGTGAGCGTGTGCTCCTCCTCGCTCATCTGCTGCCAGGAAGGGATGTCGTTGGAGACGGGGACCTTCTCGGGCAGCCAGAAATTGCCGGTGAGACGATCCCAGACCTCGAGGTCCTTCTCGTCCTCGAGACGGTTCCAGTTGATCGCGGAAACGCGGTCGATGAGCTTCAGGGGCTTACGTGGAATGGAGATTGGTGCCATTGTTGTTCCTTATCGGGTTGACGCGGTTGGTTGACGGACGTGTTGTCCGACACGCTCCGGGCCGCTCTGGCCAAGTCTTTACGGTCGGACAACACGTCCGTCAACCAACCGCTACGTATTCAATTGCAATATAACGATTCGTAAAACCAGCGAGCGCAGCGATGGGGGATGGCATGTGTTGCCCGACCGTAGGCTTGGCCGAGCGGCCTTGAGCGTGTCGGGCGACACATGCCATTCCCCATCGCGTCAACATCAACGTTGGTGTCAACGTCAACGCGAGCGCCAGCATCAACGTCAACATCCACGTCAACTACAGCATGCAGGAGACGCAGCCGGCGACTTCGGTCCCCTCAAGCGCCTGCTGACGGATGCGAATGTAGTAGAGCGTCTTGATGCCCTTGCGCCAAGCGTAGATCTGGGCCTTGTTGAGGTCGCGCGTGGTAGCGGTGTCCGGGAAAAACAGCGTCAGGGACAGGCCCTGATCCACATGCTGGGTAGCCTCGGCGTAGGTGTCCACGATGGCCTTCCAGCCGATCTCGTAGGCGTCCTTGTAGTACTCGAGGTTCTCATTGGTCATGTAGGCGGCCGGGTAGTAGACGCGGCCGAGCTTGCCTTCCTTGCGGATCTCGATGGGCGAGGCGATCGGGTGGATCGAGCTCGTGCTGTGGTTGATGTACGAGATCGAACCGGTGGGCGGCACGGCCTGCAGGTTCTGGTTGTAGATACCATCACGCAGAATCGCGTCACGCAACGCCACCCAGTCGGCCACGGTCGGAATCGAGATACCGAACTTGGCGAACAGCTCCCGCACGCGGGCGGTACGCGGCTCGAGCGACCGGCGTTCATCGGTGTACTTGTCGAAGTAGTTGCCCTCGCCGACCGGCTTGGCATAGGCGGAGGTCGGGAAGCTTCTGAACGCCTGACCGTGTTCCACGGCGAGCGCATGCGAGGCCCGGTAGGCATGGTAGGCCACGGTCATGAAGTACATGTCCGTGAAGTCGAGGCCTTCCTCGGAGCCGTAGTGGATGCCTTCGCGGGCCAGGAAGCCGTGCAGGTTCATCTGGCCGAGACCGATGGCGTGGCCTTCCTCGTTGGCGCGTCGGATCGAGGGCACGGCGTTGATCGACGTGTGCTCGGAGACGGCCGTGAGCGCGCGAATCGCGGTTTCAACGGTGCCACCCAGACGGCCACCGTCCATCACCTTGGCGATGTTGAGCGAGCCGAGGTTGCAGGAGACGTCGCGGCCCACATGGGCGTAGGTCAGGTCCTCGTTGTACGCGCTCGGCTCCTGCACCTGCAGGATCTCGGAGCACAGGTTGGACATGGTCACGCGGCCTTCGATGGGGTTAGCACGGTTAACCGTGTCTTCGAACATGATGTACGGGTAGCCGGACTCGAACTGCAGTTCGGCGATGGTGGTGAAGAACTTGCGGGCGTCGATGTACGTCTTCCTGATGCGGTCGTCCGCCACCATCTCGTCGTAATGTTCGGTGACCGAAACATCCGCGAACGGCTTGCCGTAGACACGTTCCACGTCGTACGGGCTGAACAGGGCCATCTGGGCCTTCTGCTTGGCCAGTTCGAAGGTGATGTCCGGAATCACCACGCCAAGGGCGAGCGACTTGATGCGGATTTTCTCGTCCGCGTTCTCGCGCTTGGTGTCGAGGAAGCGCAGGATGTCCGGGTGGTGGGCGTTGAGGTACACCGCGCCGGCGCCCTGGCGCGCGCCGAGCTGGTTGGCGTAGGAGAACGAGTCCTCAAGCAGCTTCATGACCGGAATCACGCCGCTGGACTGGTTCTCGATGTGCTTGATGGGCGCGCCGAGCTCGCGCAGGTTGCTCAGCAGCAGGGCCACGCCGCCGCCGCGCTTGGAGAGCTGGAGGGCCGCGTTGATGCCGCGCGAGATGGACTCCATGTTGTCTTCGATGCGCACCAGGAAGCAGCTCACCGGCTCGCCGCGCTGGGCCTTGCCGAGGTTGAGGAAGGTCGGGGTGGCCGGCTGGAAACGACCGGCGAGCATCTCGTCGACGTACTCGAGGGCGCGATCCTCGCTGCCTGCGGCGAGTTCGAGGGCCACGGCGGCGCAGCGCTGCGGGAAGTCCTCGAGGTACTGCTTGCCGTCGAAGGTCTTGAGCGCATAGGACCTGAAGAACTTGAAGGCGCCCAGGAACGTACCGAACTCGAAGCCGGTGGATTCCGCGTGCGCGTAGAAGCGGTCGAGGAATTCCGGGGTGTACTGTCCGAACACCTTCGGGTCGTAGTACTGGTTGTCGATGAGGTAACGCAGTCGTTCGGCGGTGGAGGCGAAACGCATGGTGTTGGCCTCGACGTGACCGGTGACGTACGCGCGTTCGGCTGCCTTGTCCTTGTCGAACTGAATGCGATGATTCTCGTCGTATAGGTTGAGCATCGCGTTGAGGGCGTGGTAGTCGTGTGCCGGATCGGCGTCACGCTCGGCCGCGGTGGTGGCGGTGTTGTCGAGCTGCAGGCCGGTGTTGGTGAAATCGGTCATGATGATGGTCCTTGGATGGTTATGACAGAAGTTGATGGATGGGGGCCGGCCGGAGCCACGGCTCCCATCTCCGAAAGGCGTTGTCTTTCCACTCGTCCGCGGCACTCGTCCGTGGCGGGTGTGCCATGCGTTCCCGAGGCTTCTCGCTTGGCTCAAGCGAATCGGCGTGAGTCCGAGCGGGAACCAGCGCACGCCGGCCTTCTCCGTGGGGTATCGGCATCGTACGGCCGTTCCGCGTCCTATTGCGCGTTCTTGGTGAAGAAGCGGACAAGCCCGTCTCGCACGGCGGCGGTGTCTTCGGGGGTGCCCATGAGTTCGTATCGGTAGAGGAACGGCACTCCGCACTTGGCGGCGATGATGTCTCCCGCCGCGCAGTAGGCCTCGCCGAAGTTCGTGTTGCCCGAGGCGATGACGCCCCTGATCCACGCCCGGTTGGCCGGGTCGTTGAGGAAGCGTTTGACCTGAACGGGCACGGCTTTCTTGACCACGCCGCCGCCATAGGTGGGCACCATGATGACGTACGGCTCGCGCACATTCAGCGGCTCATCGACGGCTTTCAGCGGTATGCGGTAGACGTTGATGCCCTCGTCCTGCAGTCGGCAACCGGCGACAAACCGCGCGGTGTTTTCCGATGCGGAGGAGAAATAGACCAGCGCACCGATTGCCTTGTCTTGCGCGGCATACTCAGGGCGGCTAGGGGCGACGGAATCGGCATGCGCTTCTGTCTCCTGCCCCATGGCCGACGAGTCGCCCTGCAGTGAGCCATCTTGCGCGCTGCTCTTCGCACCGTTGCACCCATCAATGGCAATGCGGGCGCTTGGCCGGCCGTCAGGCTTCAGGCTCGAAACCACGTCCTCACTCACGCGGCGACCGCAGCCGGAACAGCGGCCGAGGCGGCGGCCTGCTTGGCGACCTCGCGAATGAGGTCCGGACGGTAGCCGGCCCAGGAGTTGTCGGGGGTGATCACCACCGGCGCCTGTCGGAAGCCGGCGGCCTGCAGCTGCTCGAGCGTGGACGGGTTCTGCTCAAGATCCACGGTCTCGAACGGCACACCGAGCTTGGTGAACTGACGCTTGGTGGCCTCGCACTGCGGGCAATGCGGCTTGGTGAACACGGTGACGGTCATGGTGTTGCTCCCCCTTGGCGGTGCTGCTGAACAAAGAATGAACAATGAAGCGAAGGCCATATTACAACCATGTGATTTACAATCAAGCCACTATGTGTAGTGGGGTGTCGCGGAGCGCGATACTAGATGTAGTGTTTTCCTCGTTGATTTTCCGCCATTCCGACAGCCCCGACATCCGTCCAGATCGACACCGGACGGCTCTCGAAAACCGATGTGGCGTTGCTCACATTTTCTTGCAACCGTGCTGTGGTCCCATTCATCGCCCATGCGTCTTGCGATTCTGTGTTTCGATCCCGCACTTTCCCTGTATCTTGCTTGTGAGGGGTACATTGGGCGGTTGGCGGACATGTATCTGCTTTGCAAGGGGTACATGATCTCATGAACCTCGTGTACGGACGCCGCGATTGCAACGGTTATACATGAGGTTTTGCGTTTGAGGTACCCCTTGCAAAGCAGATACGTGTCCGCAGGAGCGCTGATGTACCCCTTGCAAGCGAGAAAGCATCTCCCCCGGGCAACTTCCACCGCGGAATACCTCCGAATACAGGTGTGGCCACGGTCGACTAGGACGACCGTGGCCACACCACATGAACGCAGCGCCGAAGCGCCCGCCTCATCTCACTGGTTCTTCGGCATAATCCAGAACTTGAGCAGCGGATAGCTCACCACCACGGCGAGCAAAGTATTCACCACAGAGGCGATGGTGCCGGCCACGCCTGCATTCATGCCCCAGCCCTGGCACAGCGACGTGACGTAGCCCGGCAGCACGAGATTCACCACCACGATCACCACGGCCAGAATCGCGTACTTCCACGCGGCGTCCCTGAAGCTGGAATCGGACTTGAACACCCACTTCATCTGCACGAAGAAGTTCACCACCTGCGCGATCACCTCCGCGCACAGGAAGGTGAGGAAACCACCCAGACCGTTGCCGGACTCCGGGTAGTTGAAGATCAGGAAGTAGAACGGCGCGGTCAGCCCCAACGCGCCCACGAACACGGCCGTGCCGATCCATGTGACCACGAAGCGGGAGATGGTGGAGATGTTCGACAGCACGTTGAACAGGATGAACTCCCAGATGGTGGGATGGTCCTTGATCCACTGTCGGATGGGCCCGAGCTTCTCGGCGGCGGCCTTGTTGCTGTCAGTCATGATTGAGCTCCTTTGCGATGCGCTTGTTGGCGGATTGGTTGCGGAAGAACCCGGCGATCAGGCCGCCGAGGCCCCGGAAGGTGTGGCCGTTGGCAATCTTGACGATGGCGTCCACCATGGCCGAGTCGATCATGCCCTGGGTCATCTTGCTCATGGCCCGCGGCGGCATGTTGAGGATGAACAGCGTGTTGAGGTCCGGCGCACCGGTCTTCTGCCGGACCTTGGCCTCACGGCTGGTCAGCGTGTTGGCGATGGTTCGTGCCACGAAGCCTTTCGAGCCGCTCCACGAGGAAATCGGGTCGTTGACACCGAGCACCGTGGGCTTGCCGGGGGCGATGACCTCATGGCCGAACAGCGCGGCCATCTCGGCATCGGTCACCTGCTTGACGTCACCCGTGAGGTAATGGCCAAGGGTGGCGTCGGCGGGCTCGGCGTCCACGTCGCCGGCAACGGCGAATGCGGTGGCGAGAGGCAGATCCTCGACGTTGGCTCCGACACTCAAAGTCCAGATGCCGGATTCGGTGCGCCACGCGTTGGTCGCCGCATCAAAGTGGCGGAACGTGTACCGGTCGAATTCGATGCGCACGGTCCGGGATTCGTGAGCGTCCAGCGTTACTTTGGCGAAGCCCTTGAGCTCGCGGGTCGGGCGAAGCACGCCGGCGTCCCCGGTGCGCGACGGTCCGGACACATACAACTGTGCGACGGTCGAACCGGGTACGTCCGAATCGTTGGTGACCGTGAACTGCACGCCGGTTTCGTCGGCGACGAGATCACCGTAGGTGAAGGTCGAGTAGCTCAATCCGTAGCCGAATGGGAAACGGACGGGCACGTCGGCGGTTTCGTAGTAGCGGTAGCCGACGAACGGGCCTTCGCGGTAGATGGCGTCGCGGCCGATGGCCGGATACCAGCCGGAGGACGGGCAGTCGTCATAGTTCAACGGCCAGGTTTCGGCGAGATGGCCGGAGGGGTTGACCTGACCGGTCAGCGCACGCACTGCGGCCGATGCGCCGCCCTGTCCCGAAAGTCCGACGTACAGGACGGCGGCCACGTCGTCGAACCACGGCAGTTCGACCGGAGAGCCGGCCACGAGTACCACGACTACGGGCTTGCCGGCAGCGGCCAGCGCGGCCACGAGGTCGTTCTGGACCTGCGGGATGGCCATGGTGGACCGGTCGAGGCCTTCGGATTCGCTGCGCTCGTCAAGTCCCACCACGGCGAGCACGACGTCCGTGTCCGCCTGCGAAGCAAGCGCGACGGCCTCGTCGGCAAGCTGCTGATTGGCAGCGCCCTGACGGTCGTAGCCTTGGGCGTAGCCGGTCACGGTGACGCCGGTCTGCGCGGCGGTTTCAGGGTTACGCAGCTCGTCCAGAATGTTCTCCTCGCGGGTGGCGTTCACCTTGGACGAGCCGGAGCCTTGGAATCGCGGGGTTGCAGCCATATCGCCGACCACGGCCACACGAGTGCCGTGCTGCAGCGGCAGCTGGCTCGCGTCGTTCTTGAGCAGTACGGACGAGCCTTCGGCGACCTTACGTGCGACGGCGTGGTGGGCGGCGATGATGTCATCCTTAAGCAGGTCGTTGCGTCCCACTCCCTCGGTTTTGGTGAGTCGGGCGATTTTGGCCACTTCGGCGGCGCGCGCGTTGAGATCGGCCTCAGAGAGCGTGCCGGCCTTGACCGCGCCTTCGAGTTCGCGCACGGAAGTGAAGCCGGGGCTGGGCATCTCGAGCGAACCGCCAGCCTTGACCGCGGCGACGGCGGAATTCGAACCGCCCCAGTCGGAGACGACCATGCCGTCGAAGCCCCACTCGTTGCGCAGGATGTCCTGCAGCAGGTGCTTGTTTTCGTGGGCGTAGACGCCGTTGATTTCGTTGTAGGAGGTCATGATGGCCATCGGAGCGGCCTCGCGCACGGCGATCTCGAAGCCGGTGAGGTAGATCTCGCGCATCGTGCGCTCGTCGATCACCGAGTTCGAAGCCTGGCGGCGCAGCTCCTGGCTGTTGACCGCGAAATGCTTCGGGCATGCGGAGACGCCGTTGGACTGGATGCCGCGAATCAGTCCGGCGGCCATGCGCCCGGCCACGATCGGGTCTTCGGAATAGTACTCGAAGTTGCGGCCGCACAGCGGGTTGCGCTTGATGTTGAGGCCGGGGCCGAGCAACACGTTGACGTCGAGGTCGTGCGCTTCGCGCCCCAGCGCCTCGCCCATCTCCTCGGCGAGTTCCGGGTCCCATGAGTTGGCCACGGTGCCGGCGGTCGGGAAGCAGGTGGCGGGCTTGGACGCGCCCAGACCGAGGTGGTCGCCCTCGCCGAGCTGTCGGCGCACGCCGTGGGGGCCGTCGCTCATCACAAAGCTGGGGATGCCGGCACGGTCGTTGCCGCGCGAATCCCATTCGGAGCCGCCGGAGAGCATCGCCGCTTTCTCGGCCACCGAAAGTTCTTCGAGTTCCATATCGTTCTCCCTTGCACTGCACTGTTGTCCGTTGGCTGTCCGTTGACACCGTCATATTGGCATTACTGCACATTGGCACCGTGTACGTCCGCCTGACGAATCCCGTTGCGCCACACTGCCGGCACCGCATCCACGCAGCGCTCGGATCGCACACGATTCGTCGCTAGTTTGATTGAATCAGGTTCCGTCGGGCTGTGCCGTCCACGTTACACAACCTGTCATTTCCCGCGCACGATTGGTCGAACAGTTGGAAGTCTGGACTGAATGCAAACGTGATTGAGCCCTTGCTTAGGACTTCGTGGCTATAAGGCTCAAACCCAAGATGGCGCCCTTACACCACGGCCGCTGCGAGCGCTTGGAGGAGCGGACGTCGGCAACGGCGTGAGACAGCGAGCATGGTGCCGTCACGCAGCTCGCAATCGTTGTCACACAAGCCGGTCACATGACGGAGATTCACCAAGTAACAGGAATTGCAGGAGATGAAGCCACAGTCGGGTTCCAGCTTCTCACGGAAAGCCTTCAGTGTTCCGATGAATCCATAAGTCTGTCCGAACGTATGCACGGCGATGCGATGTCCCTTGCAGCTCTCGATATACGTCACGTCGTCGAGCGGCACACGGGTCACGCTGCCGGGTATGGGCAAAGTGAGCATGTGCACGGCGCGGCGTTGCCGATGCATGGTGACGCAACGATTCACATCACGTTTGAACGCAAAATACGAAACAGGCTTGAGCATGTAGTTCATCGCACTGACTTCATATCCGCGGATGGCCAACTGAGCCGCTGTAGTGACGAACAGAATAGGCACATCGATGTCGCAATTGCGCACCGCACGCGCCACGGAAAAGCCATCGTCACCATTCATCATCACATCCATTGTGATGATGTCGAAATCGGAACTGTACTTAGCCATCAGTTCCTCGCCGCTAGCATACTCACGAATGGTGAAATCAACGGGATTCTCGCGTTCGTATTGACGGAAGCAATTGACCAGCTCGGCGCGCTGCTTATCCTCGTCATCCACAATACCGACAGTCAGCATTTCCCGCATTCCAGCCTCCTCGCCTTGATTCCACATCACCAAAGACATCTGATTTCAGACTAGAAACCCATGGAATCGTTGAGAATAGTGGACTTCTTCATGAGGTATCAAGGTAAACTTGATACCTATGTTGGATGCTTCCGTACCCATGTTCATCGAAGCCGTCCGGACTGGCAGCTTCACCAAGGCCGCTGAACGGCTGTATACGACGCCAACGTCCGTGATGAATCAGGTCAATCGTCTGGAACGCTTGGTCGGCGTAAAACTGGTCAACCGCAATTTCGCCGGTATCACGCTCACGCCGGCCGGCGAATCGTATTATGCGGATGTACTGACCATGCGTGATTTCGCCGAACAAGCCCAACTCAAAGCCTTAAGGGCCGCACATGACGGCCCCTACCTTATTCGTGTGGGTTCCTCGTCTTTCCATCAATATGCCAGGCTCGCGCAAATCTGGGGCAGCCTTGCCAAGCCGGCCTCTTCGCAACCCGACGGACACGGACGAAACCAATCCGAAAGCCAATCCACAAATCGGTCCTCGGCCACGCCTTCCCGCAGCTCCGGCGTACTTCGCAATCCTCATGATTATTACCAATTGCAAATCGTCGACTTTACCGATACGAGCATCATCGGCCCTCCTCCGGCGGGAATAGGCATCGATTTTGATGTGATGATGGGGAACTTCGATCCCGCCGGCGTGCCGGAAACATATCGGTTCATTCCTCTGGGGCAGACCCCGCTGAGCCTATACACACCGAACGAGAGCGCACTCGCTTCACATGGCCCCGTGGGATTGCACGACCTCGATTTTGCCGAACTTGTAGGGCCGCGCCTCATCATGCCGGAACAATCATGGCTCCCGTCTATCGCCATATTGGAGCGACGAATGAATGAACTGTACCCGCATATCATGGTGGAAACCGTCTCCTATCATTCCGGTTCGGACCTGTTCAACCGGTGTCTTCGTGAAGGGACGCCGCTGTTGGGACTGGAATACTGGGATGAAATGGTTCCACTGCTCACCGGAGTGCCGCTTAATGATCACCTCGCCATTCCGCATGGACTGATACACCGATCCGACGCACCCAAAGAGGTGCAATTGTTCGCCGAAATCATCACCCGTCAGGTCATTGATTTCCTGAACGAACATGACCAAGTGGATGTGGCGCGAGCAATACAGGAGGGGCGGGATCTTCCCATCCGAGAAGATCCCGCCCCTACGAGAAGGCATTACGGGCTGCGGCTGTAACCAGCCGCAGCCGGGACATGCGGCGGCTGGTCCACAGCACGATTAGCCAGTCGGCTTACTATTCGGCAACCACGACTGTCACCTTCTGCTCCTTGCACCGCTTGAGGTACCTTCGCATCGTGAGCGCCTCCAGCCCTGCGGCTAGCACGGCGATGATGCCACAGACGATCCACAATGCAATCTTCCACATCGGGGTGGCGCTCTTCGGTTCACCATTCTCGTACATCCAGCTGTTCACTGCCGTGTACAGGATGTTGTGGGAAGCGTTGCGCATGGCCTTAATGGAGGTCGCCGACTTGTCAGTGATGTGGTTGGTGGAGTCCATCACAGCGAGCATCGCGTCACCGCCATTACGGATGGCCTGGTCACCGTACATGTAACCCAAGCCATTGAAGAAGTCCGTGAGCACTGTACCTTGGAAGCCCCACTCGCCACGCAGCACGGTCTTGAGCAAGCTCGCGTTGCCGCCGGCCCATGTGGTGCCGATGTAGTTGTAGGAGCTCATAGCGGCCTGTGCCCCACCGTCCTTGACAGCCATCTCGAACGGCTTCAGGTAAATCTCTCTGATGGTCTGCTCGTCGGCCCATGTACACAGCATGCTGTGGCGGTTGGTCTCTTGATCGTTCAACGCGAAGTGCTTCATGTAGGAGTACACGCCCTTCTCACGGGCCGCTGCAATCTCATGGGACGCCATGGTGCCGGAGAGCAGGGAATCCTCGGAGAAGTACTCGTAGTTACGTCCGGAGAATGTGGAGCGATGAATGTTCATGGCCGGCGCATACCAACCCTGGCAATTGATCTCACGGGCCATATCGGCAATGATGTCGCCGAACTGGGTGGCCAAATCCTTGTTCCATGTGCAGGCGAACGACACGGACGCAGGGAAACCGATCGAACCAGTGCCCGTAAAGTTGCTGTTCAACGAAGCGGGGCCATCGAGATCGGTGAGCTTGACCTTGCCGATGCTGTCGATTGCGACCGTACCGTATCCCGCGGTGGAGATCAGATTGTCCATCTCGTCGAAGGTCAACTGGTCAAGCAGCTTGTCCCATTCCTCATCGTTATAGTCCTTGCCTCGGAGATCGGCCAGACGAACGCCGTTCTTGGCTCCGGTGGTGGGCATCTCGTCATCCGCATTGTTGTGGGATTCGATGTCGTAGTTGGAGATGTTGACGAACTTAGCCTTCGCCTCTTCGGGCATGGAGTATGACTTCGGCGCCGAGGTGGCCTCGTCGAAGTTGGCGAAGTGGTCGGCTCGGCTCAGCACCTCATAGTTGCCGGCAGCGTCATCGAAAGCGTTGGTGGCAACGGTCTTGTCCGTAGAGCGCGGGTTAGATTCGTCGTAGGTTATCGTCTGCGGCACGGTGACGGTCTTCTCATCAATCGTGTTGTGAGAGTCGGTCTGGATGGAGATGCCGTAATCGCCCTTCTCCAACACGTATGCCTTGGCCTTCTGATAATCGTAGGAGGCCATGTCCTCGTCGTTGAACTCGATGGAGACAGTCTGAGAGGCACCGGGCTCAAGCTTATCGGTCTTCTCGAATGCCACCAGATTGGCGGATGCCTTCTCAATGCCGCCATTGGTGTACGGCGGGTTGTAGTAGACCTCGACCACATCCTTACCGGCGGTGTCGCCGGTGTTGGTCACCGTCACATCGAACGTGATTTTGCCGTTCTTATAAGAGATATCGCCCATCTCCTGCTTGAAGCTGGTGTAGGACAGGCCATATCCGAACGGATAGAGCACAGTGGCATCATAATCGATGGCACCTTCGTCGGCCGCGGTCTCGTAGTACTTGTATCCCACGTAGATGCCCTCGACATAGTTGACGAACGTCGGGGTTGTTTCCTTGCCGGTGTCGGCGGAGTTACCGGTGAATTCGCTCATGTTGTCATAGTCGAAGTCACCGATGTTGTTGTAGCTGGGGGATGTGGTGAAGTCGCGGGCGAACGTATCGGCTGTCTTACCTGACGGATTGGTCTCGCCGGACAGTACCTCGCCGAGCGCGATGAATCCAGTCTGGCCTGCGGGCGGGCACCAGAGCACCGACTTGATTTGCGGATAGTCGTTGGCGAAGTCGAGCTCGAACGGGTTGGCGCCGTTGTACACGATGGTGACGTTCTCGAAATTCTTGGTCACCAAATCAATCATGTTCTTTTCGCTCTGTGACAGCTCCAGGAAGTGCTGCCCTTCTTGGAAGTCCTCATACTCATCGGAGTTGTTGGTGTAGGTGATGCCGTCAGCCTTCATGTCCTTCGGCAGATCGGCGCCCTCGCCACCGACACGGGAAATGACGACAACGGCCTCGTCAGAGAAGTCCTTGGCGTTGCTGATGAGTTCGTCAGAATACTGGTCTGCGGGCACTTCAGGCAACGTCCAATCCTGAGTGTTCATACCCACCTCGGGACGGTCTGCCCGATAATCTGTGTACAATTTGCTCAGTTCGCTATTCGTCTCGAAACCGGCCTGCTTGAGACCATCAAGCAGGGATGTGGTCGGATACTTGTCGTTGAGCGAGCCGGAACCGGTGCCTCCGTACACTGGGTTGGTAGACGCCCACCCAAATACATTCAGCTTCTTCGTACCGGTTATAGGCAAGTTGTTATCATCGTTCTTCAGCATCGTAACCGATTCACGATAAACGTCTGTGGCAAGTTTCTCGGCCTTTGTCTTGGTCGCTTCAGACAGCTCGTAAGTCTTGTCCGAAACATTTGTCAGCAGTGTCGAAAACGGTCCTGACACCATCATGGCCGCTGTGACGGTGATTGCAATCAACGCAACAATCCATGACTGGGAGTGAATCAATTTCCTTGTATGCGTTTGCGCAATGGTCTTCTTATTCACTGCAACGGTGGCAATAATCGCCAGAACCATAAAGGCCACTATGACAACGATATATGGCCGAGCTGATTGCAATGCATTCTGGACGTCAAACGGATTGATGCCCAACATGGCTAACTCCTCTCAATCACTGGGATTCCACGGCACTTCTTTGATGCCGCTGAATCTATTTCAGCAATTTGATGAGGCCAAGGAGGAGTATCTTCAAATTCGGTTCTGTGTGGTTCAGAATAGGCTGGTCGTTGATTCGGAACCGTCATGTCTGCCACTGGATCGTCTCTCGCATATCCGTTATGTGTGGCATGCGTGCGGCCCGCCGCCCCCGCGCGTCATGACGGAAAAATATAGAGGTTGCCCCAAGGGGCTTTTATCGTTCGGGAAGGATGCAGGAAAACCCCCGCATATCATGGCGACAGAATGGAAGAACCCCCGGAGGCGTGTGCTCTCCGGGGGCTCTCGTAAGTATTGAATGCGGCGGTGTGCTACTCTCCCACATCCTCTCGGGTGCAGTACCATCGCCGTGCCAGGCCTTAGCTTCCGGGTTCGGAATGGATGCCGGGCGTCTCTCCTGGGCCATGACCGCCGCAAATCTTCAATTGTCTTCCACGCCCTTGGGGCGTGGGGATGGTTCCCGTGATGGTCCGGGGACCGGATAGCGGACGCGATCGTCAATTGA
>NZ_JFAO01000036.1:0-42546 GCF_006408945.1 Bifidobacterium sp. UTBIF-78 | reverse complement strand
TTAAGAGATGGCTGAACGCCGTGTAACGAGCCTGTGAGAAAGGTAAACGTGAGGTTAGTCGTGGAATGTGGCCATGATGCGGACGCCGACATGGGCGTTGTCCGGGTGGTGCGGAGTGGTTTGGAGCTGCTTAGGGATTGCCGCCTGATGCGGTGGAGTGTGGAGAGTGGACGAGCGCTGGGAACCGGTGGGCCATTCGATTGACGGCTTATGGCACTCGGATACGGGCACTCGGATACGGTAAGGCGGCCGCCACCGACATGGTGACGGCCGCCTTACCGAATGATGCGTACGGGCCTATGCCGACCCGCCGCATGCATGTCCGCTGACGGTCGAATCAGCCGCGCACGAGCTTCTTGTGCAGACGGTGCGGGCGGGCCGCGTCCTCGCCGAGGCGGGACACGCGGTTCTCCTGATAGGCCTGGAAGTTGCCCTCGAACCAGTACCACTTGGCCGGGTTCTCGTCATCGCCCTCCCACGCGAGGATATGCGTGGCGACGCGATCGAGGAACCAACGGTCGTGGGAGATGACCACGGCGCAGCCCGGGAAGGCGAGCAGCGCGTTCTCGAGGCTTTCCAGCGTCTCGACGTCCAGATCGTTGGTGGGCTCGTCGAGCAGCAGCAGGTTGCCGCCCTGCTTGAGGGTCAGGGCGAGGTTCAGACGGTTGCGCTCGCCGCCGGAGAGCACGCCGGTGAGCTTCTGCTGGTCGGAGCCCTTGAAGCCGAAGCTCGCCACGTAGGCGCGGGTCGGCACCTCCACGCCGGCAACCTCGATAAAGTCGAGACCGCCGGAGACCGCCTCCCACAAGTTCTTGTTCGGGTCGAGGCCCTCGCGGTTCTGGTCCACGTAGCTGATCTTGACGGTGTCGCCGATCTTCAGCTCGCCGCTGGTGAGCGGCTCGAGGCCCACGATGGTCTTGAACAGCGTGGACTTACCGACGCCGTTCGGGCCGATTACGCCCACGATGCCGTTGCGCGGCAGCGTGAAGCTCAGATCGTCGATGAGCACGCGGTCGCCGAACGCCTTGTGCAGGTGGTTGGCCTCGAGCACCAGCGAGCCCAGACGCGGGCCGGCCGGAATCTGAATCTCGGAGAAGTCGAGCTTCTTGTTGTTGCGGGCCTCCGTCTCCATCTGATCGTAACGCTCCAGACGGGCCTTGTTCTTGGCCTGACGGGCCTTCGGCGAGGAGCGCACCCAGTCGAGCTCGTCCTTGAGTCGCTTGGCGAGCTTCGCGTCCTTCGCGCCCTGGATCTCCATACGCTTGGCCTTGGTCTCCAGATACGTCGTGTAGTTGCCCTTGTACGGGTACAGGTGGCCGCGGTCGACCTCGCAGATCCACTCGGCCACGTTGTCCATGAAGTAACGGTCGTGGGTGACGGCGATGACGGCGCCCTTGTACTGGTGCAGGAACTGCTCCAGCCACAGGATGGACTCGGCGTCCAGGTGGTTGGTGGGCTCGTCGAGCAGCAGCAGGTCGGGGGCCTCAAGCAGCAGCTTGCACAGGGCCACACGGCGGCGCTCGCCACCGGAGCAGACATTGACCGGGGTGTCCGGGTCGGGGCACTGCAGGGCGTCCATGGCCTGCTCGAGCTGCGAGTCGAGATCCCAGCCGTTGGCGGCGTCGATCTCGGTCTGGAGCTTGCCCATCTCGTCCATCAGGGCGTCGAAATCGGCGTCCGGGTTGGCCATCTCCTCACCGATCTCGTTGAAGCGGGCCACCTTTTCGGCGATCGGGCCAAACGCCATCTTGATGTTCTCGCCCACGGTCTTGGTGTCGTCCAGCGGCGGCTCCTGCTGCAGGATGCCGACCGTGAAGCCCGGGGTGAGGGTGGCCTCGCCGTTGCTCACGGTCTCCAGGCCGGCCATGATCTTGAGCAGCGTGGACTTGCCCATGCCGTTGGGGCCCACCACGCCGATCTTCGCGCCCGGCAGGAAGCTCAGGGTCACGTCGTCAAGGATCACACGGTCGCCGAAGGCCTTGCGCGCCTTGATCATTTGGAACACAAATTCTGCCATGAGGTGCAGCTACTCCTTAAAAATGTTGGAATTCCGCCGTTTCTTTGGTTCGTGCATGCAGATTGACACATGCGATCGACGGTCACCGTCCGTAGGTCGCGTTGCCGTCGTCCCGCCTTGTCGTCCGCTTCCATGCGGCGCGTGTTCCGCATAGCGGTCGAATCCATGCCAAACCACCGCCCACCATGGTAACGGAAGGGCTGGAATGGCGGGGTGCGCCGTGGCTGGCAGCGGGTTGGCATGGAGGTTGCGGGTTGTCGTACGTTATTCGTTGTTCGTTCGAGGCCGTCCGCTGAGAGGCCCCGAATGGGAGTGGCAAGACTTGGGTTGTCGGAGCTTACAGGTGAAGCAATCCACACCTTGTGTGAAACAATATAAGAGCTCGCCCAAAGAGAAATCCAGTCGATGCAGGGTGATGGCGAGGCAGCAGCAGGGGAGTGCGTCAACCATCGTTGACGTCATCATGTGATCGTTTGACACCATGCCACGCCGAGGCGGACGACCGGAGTGGGATATGTTCAGGGGAATCGCACAATGGAGTCTTTCAATGCCTCCGGAAGAATAATGCTTACGGGAGGCATGGTGATGGTCGGCTCGCTGAGCATCCAGACATCCTCGTTCCTGTTGGCGTTGCTGATTCGCCGCGCGCCGCGCCTCTTCGAGCACGTCATCTGAGAACTGGGGGTCGAACAGATGATGGTCGGCGAACGTGAGCAATACGTCCGTCAACCATGTGTGAGGGAAGACGTTCGCATCGAGGAAGGCGATGACCATAGTGGATTTCCTCTTTTCCGGTTTCAGTTGAAACGGGACAGGTAGGCGGTGTAATCGACGTCGTCCAATCCGCCTTGGCTGGCGGCCTCCCGCATTTCCTCGAGTGCCTGACGTCCATGGGCTTTGGATTTATCGCGGTAGGCGACGACCTGCGCCCGGGAGACCATGCGGTTGCCTTTTGCGCCGTATCTTGTGAACGGGATTTCTCCGGAGTCGAGGATGCGCGCGACCGTCTTCGGAGAGACGCCAAGAATCTGCGCGGCTTCGCCTGTGGTGATGAGGTCCGTGCCGCCGCCATGCACAATCGCATCGAACGCGCGACGTAGCTCCTCTGCGTCCAGCGGTATTGCTGTGCCGTCTCCTGATGTGATGTATGCGGACCCCTTGCTGACTTGGGAAATGGGGATTGCCTCGAATGTGGTCATGACTGTTCCTTTCCGATGGCGCTTCCCTTGATTGTAGCCGCTACTGGACATATCGGCAATATCGGACAAATCGGACACGTGTTGCTGGTTATGATCTGAGCGATTCCCGCTGATGCGCGTCGGGAACCGCTACTTGACCCTGCGGCCGCGGTCGCGGATGAACAGAGAGGCGACGAGGCAGACCGCGCATACGATGGCCACGTCGCGGAACGAGGCGCGCATGCCGAGGGTGGAGGCCGCGGCCTCATCCATGCCGGATCGGACGGCGCTGGCGGCGTGCGTGTTCATGATGGTGATGAGCAGGGCGATGGCCATCGCGCCGGAGGTCTGGCGCATCGTGTTGTTCATCGCGGTGCCATGGGGGATGCGCTGGCCGGGCAATTGGTTCAGCGCGGCGGTGACCAGCGGCATCGAGCTGAACGCGGAGCCGGCTAGCAGCACCGTGAAGTACAGCGCCGGCTGCCACACCGGCGTGTGCTCGTTCATCGTGGCGAGCAGCACCGCGGCCACGGTGAGCAGGGTGAAGCCAATCAGGGCGATCGGGCGCCCGCCGATACGGTCATAGAGACGGCCGGCCACAGGATTGAGCAGACCCATCACGATGCCGCCGGGCATCATGATCAGGCCCGATTCGAGCGCGTTGACGCCGAGATCGTTCTGTAGGTACAGCGGCAGCACGTTCTCGATGCCGATGAACGAGGCGAAGCCGATCACCGACACGGTCAGGCACAGCGAGAACATAGGAATCGCGAAGATGCGGAAGTCGAGCATCGGCTGGTCAAGCCTGAGCTGGCGGACGATGAGCAGCACAAGCCCTACCACGCCGACCACTAGGGAGACCAGCACCGTGGCGCTCGCCCATCCGGCCTTGCCCGCGTCGGAGAAGCCGAACAGCACGCCGCCGAAACCGAGTGTGGAGAGCATCACGGACGCCACGTCGATATGCGGGTGCGTCGGCTCGCCCACGTTGTAGACGGTGAACCATGCGGCCGCGAGCACGGCGCCGGCGATGGCGACGAGGATGGCGAACATCCAACGCCAGCTGAGCCATTCGACCAACAGGCCGGAGATGGTGGGGCCGAGCGCGGGCGCAAAGGCGATGACCATGCCGAACATGCCCATGGCCTGACCGCGGCGTTCGGGCGGGTAGACGCGGAACAGCACGGTCTGCAGGAGCGTCATGAGCACGCCGGCGCCGCACGCCTGCAGGATGCGGCCGGCAAGCAGCAGCGCGAAGTTCGGAGCCAGTGCGCAGGCCAGCGAGCCGGCGAAGAACATGCCCATCGCGTAGCCGAACAGCTGACGTGTGGTGAACGTCTCGATGAGAAACGCGGTGATTGGGATCATGATGCCGTTGGTGAGCATGAACCCGGTGGTGAGCCATTGTACGGTGCTGTTGGGCACGTCGAACTCGTGCATGAGCGTGGGTAGGGCGGAGATCATCAATGTCTGATTGAGTACGGCCGCGAACGAGCCGATCATCAGCGTGATGATCATGGCGCCGGTGCCGGGGTGCGCGGACTGCGTCTGCGGGGTTTGGGGACGGGCAGGCTTATTGGGGGCGTTGTGGCCGTGTGCCGGGTCGAGGGAATGGTCGAGGGCGTGGTCGTCGGTGTCGGTGTCGGTATCGGTGTGGCTGTCGGGGCGAATCGAGGTCATGGGTGCTTCATCCTCCATGTGACATCTGGAAGCGGCATTCGGTGCGAATCCATCGCATGCCGCATGTCATTGTAATGATGCGATTGCCCATGGGCGCGATCATGCCCGCGCCTGTTTCTCCGTCGTTTTGTTGGATGGGGTGGGTGGTCGGTCCTCAGACGGGTGGTACTCGGCATGCTGGGCTGGCATGTGTATCGAGACCACCGGGTCGATACTCGGCGGGTAGGGCGAGCTCGTGGCGTGAGGGTCGCTGTGTTCGACGAGTGGTGGCGTTTGGTGAGTGGTGGTTTGTCCGGTGAGTGGTGGGCCGTTTGGCGCGTGCCTGGCTTTTATGTCCCCGCATGCCTTTATATAGTTACTTGCAGTAATTATCAATAGTAACTAATTAGAGGGGTGATACATGGAGAACACCGAGCTGCCGGTGGAGGAGGTCCGTCGGCTGCTGGACGCCTGCTGGAAGGCGAAGACCGTCACCGAACTGATGCCGGCCCTGCCGAAAGGGCTGAAACCGCGGTACATCCACATCATCGACGCTGTCTGGCACCTCAATGAGCCCGGCGGACAGGACGTGGGTGCCGCGCGCGTGGGCGACGTGAGCGCGTTTCTGGGCGTCACCACGCCATCAATCACGAAACTGGTGGGAGAGATGGCCCAGCTGGGACTGCTTGTCAAACATGCCGATGCGTCCGACCGCCGCGCGGTGACGCTCACCCTCACCGCGCGTGGGCGTGAGCTCCGTCGTGTGTACGTGGAGGAATACCACGCGCGACTGAGTCATGTGCTGGGCGGGCTGACTCTCGAACAATGCGAGACCACCGTGTGCACGTTGAACGAAACGCTGCGTCTCATGAACGAATACCAGATGGACGAATATCAGGAAACGAGGATGTCATGACCGAAACAGTACATCAGGGTTCACCGGCCGGCGTGCCCGAAGCCGGTGACGGCGGCAAACGGCCGGTTGCGGGCGGGCTCGTTATCGCGGTGGTCTCGCTGGCGATCCTCACTTTCCTTGGCATCCTGTCCGAGACCTCGCTCAACATCGCCTACTCCACATTGATGGAAGAGTTCGAGACCGACGCCTCGGTGGTGCAATGGCTCACCACCGGCTACCTGCTCTTGCTCTCCGTGGCGATTCCAAGTTCTCCGTTCATGGTGCGACGGTTCGCCACCAAGACGCTGTTCGTCGCGGCGGTGTCCATTTTCACCGCCGGCACGGTGCTGGGCGCATGCGCCGTGAACTTCCCGATGCTGCTGGCCGCCCGTCTGGTCATGGCCCTTGGCACCGGCATCTCGCTGCCGCTGATCACCAACATCATTCTGGAGAAGGCGCCGTTGGAACAGCGAGGGGCCATGCTGGGCATCGTGAGTCTGGTCACCTGCGCGGCGCCGGCCGTGGGGCCGGTGTTCGGCGGCGTGGTCATGGAATACCTCGACTGGCATTGGATCTTCTACACGATGCTGCCGTTCCTGCTGGTGTCGTTCCTGCTGGGTGTGACCACGATCCCCGACATTCGCAAGGGTGAGGAGGCCTCGATCAGTGTGCCGTCCTTGCTGCTAGTGGCTTTGGGACTTGCCGGATTGATCGTGTCGGTAAGCTTCTTCGCCACATGGAACGGTGACTGGCGCTTCTGGGCCGTTCTGATCGGCAGTGTCGCGGTGTTGGCGGTGTTCGCTGTGGTGCAGCTGCATATGGCGCGTCCGCTGATTGAAGTGCGCGTGTTCGCCTACGGCGGCTTCGCGCTGGGCATGCTCATCCTGCTCATGAGTTCGGGCGGAGTACTCGGCGTGAACTTCCTGCTGCCGATCCTGCTGCAGCGCGGTCAGGGCATGGGGTCCATGAACGCGGCCCTCGTGCTGCTGCCCGGTGCCGTGGCCGGCGCGGTGGCCGCCCCGATGATCGGAGGTGCGCTGAAGAACCATTTCCCGCCGAAGTTCATCCTGCCGGGATTCGTGGGAGTGACGCTTGTGGACGTCGCGCTTATCGTCGGCGCCTCCAACGTGTGGGCGGTCGCCGTGGCCTACATGCTGTTCATGACGTTCAGCGGATTCGTGCTCGTGCCCGACCAGACCCATGCCTTGAACCAGCTGCCGGCACGTCTCAATGCCGACGGGTCGGCGGTGATGAACACCGTGCAGCAGCTTGCCGGCGCCATAGGCACGGCCGTCGCCAGTGCGCTGCTCTCCGAATTCGTCATGATGGCCTCGGCCGACGGCCTGGATGCGCCGGCGGCCAATCGTGGCGCGTTCGCGCAGAGCATGTGGGTGTTCGCCGCGATGGCGGTGTTCGGCGTGGTGCTGGCGGCGCTGATGTTCCGCTTCTCCGTGCGCAAGTCGCCCGAACTGGTGGAGGTGTCGGACGGACGGTGATGCCGGCGATGACGGCACTACCATCCGAGCACGACGGCGGAATGGTGGTGGCGATGATGGCGGAATGACGGTAGCGCAGAGACTGTGACCGCTTGGCTTGTTCTGCGCTACCGCTATTCCACCTGTTCCGCTCTACCGTTCGGCCTGTTCGGTGAAGTGGAAGAACTGGTCGCCGATACGGACGGTGGACGGGGCCTCGAGCTGCCTTGGTGTGCCTTTGACCACCTGGGTCTCCTGCCCGTCCTGAATGATGTAGGTGCCGTTGAGCGAACCGTAGTCTTCGATCCACAGCGCGCCATCCGTATCGATGCTGATGGCGGCATGGTTGCGTGACGTGGTGCGCGTCGGGTCCTCCACGCGCTCCGCCTTGGCGCCCTGCGGCACGTCCATGGACGGCTTGCGGCCCAGCAACGTGCTCTTGTCGATCACGATGGTCTGGCCGGTGACGTCGTTGTGAAGCAGATACGTCTTCTGCGGGGCCTTCGACGTGAAGGCGGAGGAGAGCACCGTGCTGTCCCAATCCGAGATGTCGTCTTCGGCGGCATGGGGCGTGATGTCCGCATGGGCCGGGCCGGATTCGGGTGCTGAGGATGGTTCGGGTGCGGTTGATATGGCTGATGATGAGGGTGCTGCGGATGATTCGGATGCTGATGCTGCGGCTGATGATTCGGATGTGGCTGGTGCTGCTGATCCCGATACGGTTGATGATTCGGGTGCTGCTGGTGTCACTGATGCCGTTGATGATTCGGGTACGTCTGCAACGGAATCCACTGTGGACCGGTCGTCCTCATACCAGCCGAATTCCGGTGCCGGGGGATAGGGGATGAAGGCCATGATCGCTGTCCTTTCCTTCGCTGGACGTTACTGGCGGGAGGCCAGGGCGGCATTGATCGCCGGATCGCCCAATTGGGCGAGCCAGTCCAGCAGTGCGGGATACGTATTGGGATTGCGCGCGATGCACACACGCAGTTCGGGCGCATATTGGGCGATCTGGGCGATTTGCATCTGATCGGTGGTGGTCAGTGCGAGCTGCACGGTGAATCCATAGGGGTTGGTCACCACCGGCTCCTCGAAGACCGGCTGGACGGGGGTGGCAGTGGGTTGCGCGGCGGTCTGGGCATACGCGGCATACGAATCGTTCGTCGGAGCGGCGCCGGTGACGTCGGCGGCCCCGGATTGATCGGTGCCGTATGCGGAGGCGTCCGCCGGTAGGTCCGAGACGGACTGCAAATCGGCGTATACCTCATGCTGAGGCGCGTCGTTGGCGGTGGCCTGATTATCTGCCGGCGTCCATGCACCATTGTTCCCGCCGTAAGACGCGGCATCCGAAGCCATGTCGGCGGCTGCGTACGATTCCGACGCGGCCGGGGCGGAGGGTGTCTGGGCCGAAGAGGCCTCAGCCGAATACTCCGGTGCGTCTGGGCCGACTTCCTGCGTTTGCGTATCGGGGGAGGGTTCTTCGCCCGCCGCGCCTGTTTCGACGGAGGACGTGTCGCCGGCATATGCGGTCTGCGAACTCTGCGGATTGTCGGATTCGGCCGTCTCCCTATCGACCACCGGGCCTCCGATGGCATCGGCAGTGAATCCGATCTGCGCCAGCGTCTCGCGGGCGCGTTCGTCGCCGAACTCGGCGAGCCAGCGCTTCAGTCCCGGATAGCATCGGGGGTTCACCGCCACATTGGCGCCGAATTCCGGGTTTTCGTAGGCGATTTTCGCCAGCAGCACCGGATCTGCGTTCGGGTCCTGTACGGCGGCGACCGCGGCATCGTAATCGACCATGGGTAATTCCTCCTTGACTCCCGTTCGGCTATGCCGAACGCAACGTTCGTAGTGTTTGCAGTGTTGAGTCTTCGATGACGCCGATTTCCTCACCCACGTTCAGCCTGTAGGCGCTGAAGGCGTGATGCTTGGGGGAGACCGGTGGCATATCGACCACAATCACAGTGATGTTGTCCGTGCCGCCCGCATTGAGTGCGGCGGCCAGCAGGGCGTCCACGGCTTCCTGCGGGTTGGCGTGGGCTGCGGCGATGGCGGCGATGCGATCATCGGGAACCTCGCCGTGCAATCCATCCGAGCAGACGATGAACCGTCCGACCATGTCCGCTACGTAGACATCCGGCTTGATGCCGTTCGGGTCGCCCAGACATTGGGTGATGATATTGCGTGGAATCGTGGCCTCGGCCACTTCCGGCAGCATGCGGCCCGAATCGATGGCCTCCTGACGCTGCGAATGGTCCCTCGTGATGCGTGTGAGCGAGGTGGCGTCCCATAACGGCGTGACATCGGTGAGTCCATCATCGGTCGTCGTCGGCTCTGCATCCGCGTCGGTCCGGGGCAGTGGATTCATGTGGTAGGTGCGTGAATCCCCTATGTTGACGACATAGGCCTGATCGATGAATTCGCGCGAGGCCTTGGCCGGCTCGGGGTTAGCGGTCGTTGCGGTCGCTGTGGACGTTTCCGCTCGCGTATTCGTTGAGGTTGGCGTAGCTGTCGCGGTCTCCTTGGACGGGGAGGTCGCCTCAGAAGGGATGCTCATCTTGGAAGGAGAGGATGCCTCGGACGGGACGGTCGGCAGGATCAGACCGGAAATCGTGGTACCGGCCACGCCGCCGAGCTCCAGTCCCAGAGCCAGAATGTCGTGTTGGGCTTCGGCCAAAGCGTTGTCGATATCGTCACGTCCTCGTTCGGGCTGGTCGGCGAGCCGGGCGAGCCGTTCCACGGCAAGTCTGCTCGCCCGTTCGCCGCCCATGCCGCCGCCCATGCCGTCACAGACCACGTATACGCCACGACGCGCGATGCCGCTGTCCTGATTGTTCCGGCGCCTCAGGCCCACGTCGCTGGCGATTGCGGTGCGGATGGAACCTGACCTCATGATTTCGTCCCCTTCTTGGGTGTGCGCGCCCTCGTTGCCGTGCGTTGCCGCTTCGATCTGTCGGCGCGCCTACTGGACAGTATAACCACGCTTTTCAACGAAAGTCTGGTCTTCAGACGCCGTAAGGCGGGCAGGGATGCGAGCATGGTTTTACGCAGCCGGTCCACGCTCCGCCAGTATGCGGCGGCCTGACTGGACAGTACCGCCTTGCCGGAGAACGAAGCGTAATCGGCTTCGCGCCCCAACTGGGTGAGGGCCTGTCCGCCGGTGCCGAGCTGGCGGGCTATGGACTCGGCCTGGTCGCGTCTGGTGCCCTTGGGGGTGATGCCGCTTTGTTCGGCGAGGGAGGAGATGGCGTTCCAGCCGGCGGCCACACGGGTTTGCGGGCTGCCATGACGCCTCGCGCGGGCCAGAGCGAGGGCCTTGATCAGAAGAATCAGGCCACACAGGATAAGCAGGGCCCACAGCGGGCTGCCATACAGCGCCACGGCTCCCGCCACCCTCTGGAATCGGGTCCAGAACAGGTTCGCCGAGTCGGCGTCGGCATCAGCGCCGGCCAGTGAGCTTTGCCCCTTGGCCTGGGTTTTGTCGCGCAGAGGGTCGGTGAGCGGCACGGGAGGCTGACGAACCAGCGTTTGCGGGTTCGGCGGGGTCAGATTCTGGTTTTCGTCGGGAATCTTGGTCTCCTTGGGAGTGGGATAGAAGGCCACCCATCCCAATCCCTGCAATTTGATTTCCACCCATGCGGTCACGTCGTTGCCGGTGAATTCGGTGACCGTGGTATTGCCCGTCGTCTTCTTCGTGCGCGCATCGGTGATATCGCCTTCCTGATTCTTGGGCAGGAATCCCATCACCACGCGGGAGGGCAGTCCCAGTTCGCGGGCCATGAGCGCCATGGCGGAGGCGTATTGCTCGGAGTCTCCCACCATGGCGGTGCCGGCGAGCAGCTTGTTCACCCGGTAGTTGCCATGGCCGGCCTCCGAAGGGTAATCGCCCTGAAGACCGTGGGAGAACCAACCGGACTCCCTGAGCGTATCGGCCAGCGCGGTTGCCGCGGCCCCGCCTGAGGCCTGACCGCCGGCTATGGATGTGGCCAGTTTGCTCACCGAATCAGGGACCTCACGGGCTTCGGGCTGACTGACGCGGGACGCCTTGGCTTGGTTGATCCGCTTGTCGGTCGGTTTGACTGGGATGATGCCCGATTCCGTATAGGTCATTCCCTCATGGGTGCCGGAAGGGATGATCGCCGAATCGGTGTCGGCGTTGTAATAGAAGGTGTTCTCGCCGGACGACGTGAATCGGACGCCGGTGGCCATGCCCGCCAACGGCAGCCAGGAGTCCGCGAGCCCCTTGTTCACGGTGAAGGTCGCGGTGAACGGGTAGCCCTGTTCCTTCGTGGCGATGCTCGTGCCCACGCGCTCGTAATTCGAGGAGCCGGCAGCCTCACTGGAATCGGACAGATTCCACACCGAACCGTCGAAACGGTCCATCACCGCGAGCCTTACCGGCGTACCGGCGGGCAGATTGGTGGCCGTGAGCAGCACGTCCTTCTTATGATCCTTGATATAGGATCGCATGCCACTGAGGGGGCTGGTGTAGTCATAGGGGCTCAGCGGAGGGTTGTACCGGTCCCTGAGCACCAAGCGCGGCTGCGACGTCAGCGTGGTGCCGCCGGCCGCGAGTCCGATGGCCAGCGCCACGATGATAAGGCTGGACAGCCAGCGTCCCCATTCGAACAGCTCGAGACGCCAGGACAGCCAGATGATGAGCAGCAACGCGAATGCCGTGCCGCACAGGGGGCGTTGCCAGCCGGTGCCGGTGCCGAGCAGCGCGCTGAGGGCCATGGCGGCCACCAGCGGCGGCACTCCGGCCAGCGAAAGCCATGCATTGCCTTGGACGGCGAATATGCCGGCCAGGAAGGTGAGCCACAATCCCATGGTCCAGAGGGCCATGAGACTGCCATCGGCGGTGCCGATGGGTGGTGTGATGGAAATGAGGTATTTGAACGAACCGAAGGTGTCTGCCCATCCTTTGCTCAATGTGTCGAGTGAGGGCACGACATGGGCGGTGGTGGTGCCATTGAGTGCGATCACCGGGCCCAATATGAATTGCGATACCGCCAGAAACACCAGCTGCCACCACAGGCGCAGGGCTGGAACGGTGCCCGCGCATGCGATGAGCGCCCCGATCAGTGTGGCGGGAACACCGGCGGCGGCCCAAGCTATCGGGTCGCCATAGACATCGATGAGGTTGGCCAGGGCCAGGAGCATCATGACCGTCACCAGCGTCAGACTAATGAGGTTCCGGGCCCATTGCCGATGCGCATGATGGACTCCGTGGGGCAGTTCGCCACGGGTCATCCAGATGACCGAGTGGGTGGAATCGGCCCATGATCCGGTCGTGGTGGACGCCGTCGCGCCGAGTGTGGCACCGGAGATCGACCCGGCCGCGGCGACGGGGATGCTGCCCGGGGTTTTGCCGGGTGCCGTACGGGGCGCGGCGAAGAAGCCCGCCGGCGTGCGTGAGGGCTGGTTGCTGTCGGTCATGCGAGCACCCCCATGATGGGCGGCAGGTCGTCGAGTTCGCCCACCGTCGCGAGCGTGAAGTTGGCGAACCGGCGAATGCCGCGATTCGCGCCGGAATCAGCCTGCAATACCACGCAATTGGCCGAACGCGGCAACGCAAGGGTCATGCGTTTGATCTGGTCGAGGTCCTTCATCGAACCGACGGTGAAGTAATAGAATGAGGCGTCCGGTGCATGACTGAGCGTTTCCTGCGCCAGATTCGGATTGTCGTCGCGGTCCGGCCCGATGCCGCTGGCTGCATCCAGAAACGCCATGGCATTGCGCGGGCGGGCATGCGATGCGCCGGCATGGCAGTACAGGGGCCGATCCTGCAGCAGACACTGCACCCCGATGGAGGCGTGGATGGATACGGCCAATTCGAATTCCTCGCTGCTGGCGTAGTCGTCCGGGTTGACGCTGATCGTCGCCGAGGTGTCGGTGCGTCGTGTGGCCTCGTACTGACGGATCATCAGGGTACCGGTTTTCGCGGAGCTCAGCCAATGCACGTTGCGCACATCGTCTCCGGGCTCGTATTCGCGCAATCCGTAGAAGTCAAGGTCGTCATCGACGATCTGACCGGACGGCTGCCCCTCCAGATCACGAGGCACGCCGGCATTCAAGGTGTTCAGTCGCACTGTGGCCGGATGGATGAACACGGTGAGCCGTTCGGCTAGTTCCTTCTCATGGCGGATCAGGCCGAACGGGTCGCCTTTGCGGATGCGCAGCGGGCCGATGGGCAGCACCGCACGGGAGACCGCACGGAATGTCACTTCGGTCTGCTTGGCCTGTCCGGGACCCAGCATGGGGATGGTGAACCGCTCGTGGGCGTCTCCGATGGGCAGATTGCCGCGGGCCGTGGCGGTCGGAGTGCGGCCACGGTTGTCGATGTCGACGAGAACCGTCACCGTGTCGCCTGCGGTCACTCGGCGGTTGGACAGGGAGATTGCGGCGTTGAATCGGGTGTTGCCCAAGGAGAGCACCACTGCGGCGAGCATCATCGTTCCGGCCACGATGGCGAATGCCAGCAATTCGGTCCAGCCCAGCGGCAGGAAGGCCAGCAGGCATGCCGCCGCAGCCCCCAAGGTCATCCAGCCCAGCGGGGAGACGTAGGAGGTGACGGCATGTCTGACCGCCTTGGCGGCGCGCTTCAGCCTGCGTTCGCGCCGGCGGTGTCGGCGCAGCGCCGTGGCGGATGCGGTATCCATGGGAATCCCTTTCAGACTTTCGTGTGCGGTGAATACGGTGGCGTCAACGCCCGATGGTGGGGGAGGGGACGTCCTCCAGAATCCGGGCGATCAGGCTTTCGTCGGTAGCGCCGTCGAAGGTGGCCTCCGGCGTCAACGTGATGCGGTGGGCGAGCACAGGCACGGCCAGATCCTTGATGTCATCGGGCACCACGTATGCACGTCCGTCCGCGGCCGCCCAGATGCGGGCGCAGCGTGTCAACGCCAAAGCGCCGCGCATGGAGGCGCCCACCATGATCTTCTCATCGTGCCGTGTCGCCTCCACCAGACGCACCACGTATTCCCGGATTGCGTCGTCCACGTAGATGCTCGAAGCCACTTCGCGCAGACGCATCACATCCTCGCCGCTGAGCACGGGCTCGATCTGCCCGGCCCGGTCGGTGATGTCCAGTTGTTTGAGGATGTCCACCGATACGTCGTGTCCGGGGTACCCGATCGAGGTCTTGATGAGGAATCGGTCCATCTGCGCCTCGGGAAGCTTGTAGGTGCCAAGCTGTTCGATGGGGTTCTGCGTGGCGATGACGATGAACGGCTGCGGTACGTCATGGGTTTCGCCATCCACCGTCACCTTCTGCTCCTCCATGACCTCCAGCAGGGCGGACTGGGTCTTCGGTGATGCACGGTTGATTTCGTCCGCAAGCACGATGGACGCGAAGATCGGTCCCTCGCGGAACGTGAAGTCGCCGGTCTTCTGGTCGTAGAACGTCACGCCCACCACGTCCGACGGCAGCAGGTCCGGCGTGAACTGGATGCGCTTGAAACTGGTGGATATGGAATTGGCCAGACCGCGCGCCAGCTGCGTCTTGCCGGTGCCGGGATTGTCCTCCAACAGGACATGGCCTCCGACCAGCAGCGCGGTGACGCATTCCTTGATCGGCATGGTCTTGCCGACGACCACCTTGGAGATGTTGCCTACCAGGGCGTTGAAGGAGTCCCTGAAATCGCGGATTTCATCGGTGGGCTCGGGCAGTAGGCCGGAGTCGATGGGTGAAGGGCGCGACGTGCCGGATCGGTCGGGCTTGGCGGCGCCGGATCCTCGCGTTGCGGCGTTCGCGGTCTTCGCGGCGTGTGCCTGGCTCCCCGTCGAGACTGTTACGGGTGCTGCGGTTTTTGCGGGTCCCGTGGTTTTGACGGTTTTGGCGGTGTTCGGCCCATGCCCTGTGGCCGGGCTCCCCGGCGTCTTGGCGGCTTTGACGTCTTTGGCGGCGTTTGTGGCCTTCGCTCCCGAAGTTCCCGGGCGTTGCGGCAGACTTGGCCGCACCATGGGCTTGGAGGGCGATGAGGATGATGCCGAGGCCCATGCCGGCGTATTGCCCTCGGGGTGTACGGTTTGCACGCCGTCATGGGGTGCCGTCGATATCCGTGTGGCGTCCGGCTCGGACATGTTCGTGTTGTCCGACAGTCTGGTGGCGTCGGACAACTGCGTTGCGTCGTCGAGGTGCTCGTTCATTGGTGTACTCCTGCTGTTGCTTGCTGTTGCGTTGTCGTGCTGTGGTGCTGTGGTGCTGTGGCATGGATGGTGCGTTATCGGCTATGCGCCTGAGGGCATGGGCTGCGTCATGGCTACACGTTCCGTGCTGCGGGATGAGGCTGCGCCGGATGCGACTGTTGCGCCGGCGTATTGGCCAGTCCAAGAATCCAAGGCTCCCGGATCAGTACATGGGCGCCGGATCGGGAGGTGAAGGATGACGTGGAGGCATCCCCCTCGGTCTCTTCGTCCACACCGGGGCGTTTGCCTCGAATCGTGCCTCCGGAAGCGGTGTTGTCGAGTCCGGTCAGACCTTCCGTGCTGGTGACCTTGACGCTCCAACGATAGGTACCGTCCTTGTCGGTCTTGAGATCGGTCACGTCCAGCGGTCTTCCGGGCTGCCAGTCGAATGCAATGCCGTTGATGATGATCTGGTAGCGGGCGCTCTTGCCGTAGGTCTCCACCGAACCGCCATCCACCTTGACCACGTTCTTGTTGTCACCCCAGGTGAGGCTGTTCGGCGCGGTGATTTTTGCCTTGACCTCATAGATGTACGGCGCGCCTCCGGAAGGACCGCCGTAGGCGGGGGAGCCGGAGCGGCCGTTGAACACCTGGGTCACCGATGCCGTGCCGCAGGTGTCCCATGGCTCCATGTCGAAGGTGGCCGACGTCTCGTTCTTGCCGGCGGTGGTGCTGCCGAGGCCGTCCGCCGTCACGTCGAAGGATTGGGCCAGACCCTGCTTGGTCCAGCGCACGGTGCATCTGCCGCCGGAGCCGGATGTGGAGACGCCGGATGCCTTCTGCATGGTGTAGGAGGGGGTGAACCGGGCTTTTCCGGTCGCCGCGTCGGCGGGGCGTTTCGGTTCGACCGTGGCTGTGACCGTGAGCTCGGTGGTATTGAGATCGCTTTCGTTCACCTCGAACGAGGTGGAGGTGTCGGTGCATGACATGGTGCCCTCGGTATCTCCGCCGAAGACGATCGTCTTGCAACCGGCGTTGTGGTTGTCGCCCAGCGTGATGTTCGCGGTGACTATGGTGTCCTTGTTTGACAGCGTGATGATGGGGGCTTCCGGGTCTCCCCACACCTCATCGGCCTCGGATGCCTCGGATGCCGGACCCCAGTTGATGGCGTTGTGCGCTTTGACCGTGGCGGTCACCTCGGTGCCGTCCGAGATGTCGCCGTTGGCGAACGAGAACGTCATGCGCGTGGACGTGCCGTTGGTCTCCTTGGTCTGCGGAGCGCCGGCGCCGGTGATGGTCACCGAGTAGTTGTCCACGGCGCCGAAATCGCCTTCGGGGGCGTTCCAGGTGACGGTGGCGGTCTTGTTGCCTCCCGTGACGGTCACCGCGGTCGGCGCGGTGGGCACGCGGTCGGGCGTGGCCTCGACCGCGGCGGACGGCTTGGACCATCCGACCTCGTTTCTGGCGCTGACGGTGAACGAATATGGCTTGTTGTTGGCAAGTCCCGTGATTTGGCAGGAGGTGACCGCGCCGCAGGACTTGCTGCCTTCCGCCCCACCGGTCCAATTGACCCGGTACTCGGTGATGGGGCTGCCGTTGGCGGCACCCGGCGTCCAGGTGAGTGTGACCGCGCCGTTCTGAGGCTCGCCGCCCACCGGAGACAGCAGCGGCGGGTCCGGTTTGTCTATCACGGACACGGTGACGGTGCCGGTCACCTGCCGTTCCTTGACCTTGCTGCCATCCTCGACGGTGACCAGTATGGTGCTGGTGGACGCGCCGATGTCCGAAGCCGCGGCGATGGCGATGCGGCCGGACGGATCGCAGGAGGAGACGGTGAGTTTGGCGGCGTCATCGGCCTTGCAGGCCACGACCGTCAACGGGGAATCGGGGAACGGGTTGTAGGCGTCGGACAGCAGGTCCACGGAATCGGTGGAACTCGCCTTGATCTGCAGGGTCTTGGCGTTGATGCGTGCCAATGGCTTGCTGGACGCCACCACGCGTGCGGTCACGCCGGCGTTCACAGTGCCCTTCTCATAGCCGATCTGCACGGGGATGGTGGCCGTGGTCCCCGGTTTGGCGTCTTTCATGGCGGAGACTTCGAGCATGCCGTCGCCGGAGAGCTTCGAGACGATCTGGTCGGTCGAGCTCGTGCCGCCCGCATAGGTGTAATGCGTGTTTTCCGGCGCGATGCCCTCCGGCGCGTGGGTGAGCGCCTTGAGATCGACGGTCTTGGGTTCGGCGCCCGCTTCGACGTCGATGGTGGAGGAGGTGAACGTGGGCGGCGGTACGTCACGGCCCACGATGGTGATCTGCAGGGAGAGCACGGCCGAATTGATGATATGGGTCTTATCCGCCCCCTGTTTGCCGTCCGTGACGGTGAAGGTGATGGACGCAGGGCCCGAATAGCCGTCCACGGCCGTGAACTTCAGGGTGTGGTCGTCCACGTACAGGTCACTGTTGGCGGCCTTGGTCGCGCTGACCGAGGCCGCAGAGTCGATGTGCGGCTCCTTGCCCGCGCCCACCCGCACGTAGTCGTTGATGTTGATGGTGATCGTCTCGCGCGAATTGGCCTTGAGCTCCGGCGCCTTGGGGCGAAGCGTGGGAGGGAAGACGCCGTAGGCGGGCACCTGGATGAATGCCGTGGAGGTGATGTGGTGCGTGGTGTTGGTCACGGTGTACGGCACCGCCCTGGCCTGCGAGGTCAGGTCCACGGTGATGACGGTCGAACGTTCGCCGCCCTTGACCCGGGCGTGGTCGGCCGCGGAGGGATGCACCCCCACCGTGAGCTCATCGGCGGTGCCCGACGGGTTGGCGATCCACTGTGAGACATCTACATCCACGGACTTCTTATCGATGGTGGCCGCGGACGGCACCCGATAGTCGTAGGCGGTGGGCGGTTCGATGGCCGCATTCGGGTCCACGTTCACCGTGAGCGTGGCCGTGTCCGACAGCTTGGCCTTGTCCTTGACCGTATAGGCGATGTATGCCGTGGTGGCGTTGGCGGGCGTGGTGAAGGCGATCATGTTGTCCTTGACCGTCACGTCGTCGAGACCCTGCGCCTTGACCGTCCGGTCCACGGTGAGGTCGGTGTTGTCGCCTGAAATGTCGTTTTGGGCGACGGGCACGGTAGCCGCCGTATTGGGACGCAACGTGATTTCGTCGTCGCGCGCGTAGACTCCCGAGCTCGAGGAGCTTTGGAACACGCCGACGCGGATCTGCGCCTGCGCGCGCTGGCCGGTCCAGTCCTCCACGGCGTAGGAGAATGTATCGGTGCCGGAGGAGTCGGGATATGCCTCGTAGACCAGATAGTCCGACCCCACTTCGGAGATACGTCCCAGACTCGGCGCCTTGTTGCCCAAGCCCAGCAGCTGGTCGTCGTCGCCATCCGCGTCGATGCCGTTCAGTGTGATTGGGATGCGCACCTTCTGGCCGGCGGCGACCTGCGCCTCGGTGTCGTGCGGGGTCGGCGCCGCCTTGCCTTCGGCGTTGCGCTCATGCACGGTGATGGTGATGGTGGCCGAGGCCACATTGCCCAGATTGTCCTCGACCGTGTAGGTGATCGGGAACGTGCCCGTCTGCTGGGATGCCTGATAGCGCACGGTGTCGCCCGAGACGAATGCCAGCCCCTTGAAGGTGTCCTTGTCGTATTGCAGGTTGTCCTTGAGCTTGACCGTGGTGCCGTCCGGATAGGTCACATGGTCCAGCACATCCACCGACACGATGCCGCCGGCACGTACCTGCGTGTTGATGTTGCCAGCCTTCGGGGCCGAGTTCGAGGCCGTCAGGGCCGGCGGCTGCAGTACGATGACGCCTTTGGCGGTGCCGGCCGCATTGGCTGCGGTGTAGTTGATGGCCAATGGGTTGGTGGGCACCTGACGGGCGGTGATGTATACGCGCTCGTGGCTCACCAGTCCCACCTTGATACCGGAATCCGCGGGCGCGGTCACCGTGGCGACGGACAGCACCCCGCCCATCGGATCGACGTCGTTGGCCAGCGGCTCCACGATCGCCGTATTGTCGGCTCCCAGCAACGCCACGTCATTGGCCGCCACCGGTTTGGCCGCTTCGCCCTGGACCGGCTGCACCTCCACGCGTGCCAGACCGGTGGCGGGCATCGATCCCTGCGTTATGGTGTAGGGCACATAGTAGGTGCCGGGCTTCGAGGCTTTGAACGAGATGGACATGTCCGCCGCGTTGGCCGTGGCGCTGGTGCCGTCAGGGGCATCCACCTGACCAAGCTGAGCCGGTTCGCTGGACGTGCCATGCACATATGGCTCGAGTTCGATGGTGGTGTCGGTGCCGGGGGTGGTGCTCTTGGATACGGGATCGATGATCGCCGCCAGTGTGTTCGCCGGTTTGACGGAGAAATAGATGAGACCGGTGCCGGTGGCCTGACCGTCGGAGACGGTGAGTTGCACGCCCACTCTGCCTGATGCCAAAGCGCCGGTGTTGAAAGTGAGCTGGCCGTCGGCGCGTGTGGACACCTGCACCTGATCGGTGTTCTGCGCGACGGCGGAAACCAAGGTGAGCGGGTCCCCGTCGGGGTCGGCGAAGCTGCCAAGCGCGTTGGTCGTGGTGCTGGCACCCTGTTCCACGTCGATTTCGGGTGGCGTGTCGGTTTGCGTGGGCGCTGTGTTGTTCGAGCCGGTCAGGTTCACGGTCACTTTGGCCGAGGACGTCTGATCGCGTCCATCCGAGATGTCATAGGTGAACGTCACGGTGCCGGATGATGCCGACGAGGCGTCCAGCTGCAGGTATCGCCCGTCATATACGGGAGCGACGGTGACACGAGCGCCATCGGGCGCCCCCACCTTGGTGATGCGCAGCACCGAGCAGTCCGTCTGCTCGTCGTTGCGCAGTACGTCGAGGATACGTTCGGAGCCTGCGCGCGCGCCTATCGTATCGTCCACGGCCTTGATCTGGCCGGATTGCGCGGAACAGGTCTTGGCGAAGTCGCGGTGGTTGTCGGCCGAATCGCTGTTGTGATCCTCCTTGGAGGTCTGTTCCGTTTGGATCTGGTTCCATTGGATTTTGATGACCTTGGTGGAATCCTCGGGGTTCCACACATTGCCGTTGATGACGTCGTTGAGCACCGCAAGCCGGTGGTTGGTGCGGAACACCAACTGCGATGTGGTGTCCACCGAGTCCAGAGTCTGGAGTTTGGCTCCGTCACCGCTCGGCGAGCAGACTCGCACGTAGTTGCTGACCTTTTGGCTCCACGCGGCCATCACGCATCCGTTCAGGGACACGGGTTGCGCGGGCTCGCCTTTGCCGCCGTTGGACAGGAATGAAGGTTTTGCGCCGGATTCGAGCGCCGCCATCGTCAATCCCTGAGGGGAGGCGGCGGCGACCCAGCCGGTCTGGCCGTCGTCGGACGGCGGAGCCTGAAGGGTGAGACGTCCCGCCGAACCGGTGTCGATGCGCCCGCCTTTGAACACGATCGCGCCGTCGATGGCGATGACCGGCGTCTCGCCGACGACGGTGAAGCTGTCCGCGTTTTGCTGGCGACCGGATGACAGTGATTCAAGCTCCCTGACGCGTCCGTTGGCGTTCCCGGCATACAGCACCATGCCGTCGGCGGGGCGGTATCCGTACACCTCCCCGGTATGGGTCACTGCAATGCGCCCGCCCGCTCCGAGCTCCATATCGGGGTCGGCTGTGGCGGGGGAGACGCCGTCGAGGTCCGCCGCCCGCCCGATCCATACATTGCCGGTTTTGTCGTTGATGAAGGCCGCGGTCTCTCCGCCGACCATGACCGAGGTATTGGCCCGGATCTCCGTTTTGGCATCGACTCCGACGGTGGAGGCCTTGATGGAAGAGGCCTGATTCGGCTCGGCGAGGATGGTCTGACCATCATGCTGTGCCACGTCGAATCGAGGGGCGGATGAGGAGACGCCGGCGTCCGCCTCCCGGTTCCTCACGTTGAACCGCGCCGCTTTCCTGCTGTTGAGCGACGTGACCCATACGGTGCCGTCATCCAGCTGGACGTGCCGTCGGGTGACGGTGCTTACGATCACCGCGCCGGCGACCATGCCGATGAGCAGGAGCAGCGTAATCACTGGCATGGTCCATGGATGTCTGCCGGATGGCAGCAGTCGGCGCAACGCTGCTCCGATGCGACGCCTCCGGTCGTATGATTTGGCTGATGTGGCCATCGTTCCCCCTGAACTTTTCTCCCCTGTTGCCAGTCTAACGGCGTCGGGCCTTCGATTCAACGCATGCGTTCCGCCGCTTCGGGCGTGCGAACCACTGTCATGGCCGTCATGGTCACTGCGGCTTGGCTGCGCATGCGATGGACGGATTTGCCGACATCTGGCGGTTCTCTCGGACTATCGAGACCTGAATGCAGGTCTGCGCCCCCTCCTGCGCGTCCACGGTCACCTGCGTCTGCGTCGTGGTGGTGGTCTTGGCGCTTTGATCGGCGGCGCTGCCCTCCATGACGGACCATGCGTAGGCATCCCCGTTCTGCGGGTCCGGATTGGTCCAGGTGAAGGTCACCGACGAACTGTCCGTGCTGTAAGAACCGGTCACATTCTCCGGCGAGGGGACGGGGGCGTTTGACGTGCCGGTGATCGCATTGTCCCCCTGCCCGGACTTCGCGTCGTCGGTGCCGTCGGTGCCGGGCGCCATCAGTTCCCGGGAGCCCGGGCCCACGGCGCTGTCCATGCGGGGCAGCACCACGAATGCGAACGTCAGACCGATCGCCGCCAGCACTGCGATGACGGTCGTCGCGATGGCGACGGGCCTGACCCAACCACGCCGGCTCACGGATGCCGGTCCGGACTGATTGTCGGCAGACCGCCGACGACGCTCGACATCCTTGGGATATTGCGGCATGCCCTCCACCGTGACTGGCGTGGCGTGGCCGAAATGCGCGAATTGTGCGCGCTGCAAGGCGCGGGCGAATTCAAGCGCCGAATAGTAGCGGCGGTCTGGGTCCTTATCCAATGCGCGACGCAGCACCGATTCCACGTCCGCGGGGACATCCGCACGGTTGATGCGAGGCAGCGGCTGATTGATGATGAGGTCGATGAGCTCGGATTGCGAGCGTGGATGATACTCATGCTGATATGGCGAACACCCCACGAGAAGGGCGTACAACGTGGCCGCCAGCGAATAGATATCCGCGGCCTCGGAACCGTTGGTCCTGTGCTGCAGCACTTCGGGAGGGGCCCACGGCGGGGAGAATCCGGTTTCCGTGCGGTCATACACGTCGGTGGAGATGCCGAAGTCCGCCAGCGCCGGCAGCCCCTGCGCGGTGATGAGAATGTTGCTCGGCTTGATGTCATGGTGGATGATGTTGCTGCGATGGGCGGTGAACAGCGCGCTCGCCAGCTTGATGCCCAGATCGAGCACCTGCTCGCAGGTCAGGGATTGGGCCTTCATGATGCTGTTGTAGGTGCCGCCCGGCGCGTACTCGACCACGATGAAGCCGTGGCCGTCGGAGGTCACACCGGCGTCGTACACCGGAAGGATGTACGGGTGCGACGACAATCTGGCCATGAAATTGGCTTCGCGGTTGAACAACGCCGCGGCGCGGGGGTCGAGGGTCTTCGCGCTGACCTTCACTGCCACGGGACGTGCGGGCATGCGCTGACGGTACAGGTACACCGTTGCCGTGGCTCCAGCGCCCAGCAGTTGCACGAAATCGTAGCCGGGCAACTTTGGCGGCTGATTTTGGTTATTGGCCATCTGCCTTCCCTTCTCTGGGTGCGGATGCTCCCCACATCCGTTCAATAGGATACTGCCGACGATACCGCCGATTATTTCGGTCGGTAAAATTTTTCCCTCCTTGAAAACCGGGGTTACGCTTGAGCCATGAGTGAGCAATGGAACGCATCGGCCATATTGGACGGCTTGGAACGAGACGGCACGGCGAGGTTGGTGGTCGGCGCCCCAGGCGCGGGCAAGACCGATTTCGCGCTCGCCGTCCTGCAGGCGGGACTCCGCCGCTATGGCAGCGCCGACGCGGTCATGGCCGTGTCCGGCCGTGTGACTGCGGATGCCTTGGGCAACCGTGTGATACGGCATATCGGATTCTCGGGTCAGGCCAGACCGGTCACCACATTGGGGGCCGTGGCGTTCCGGGCCATTGCGGCGGCCAGGCGCGCCGAGGGACTTGCCTTGCCGAAACTGCTCAACGGCGCCGAACAGGATGCGCTGCTGAGGCGGGTCATGGCGACGCATGTGTGGCATGCCAGAGTGGGGGATGATTGCCGGACATGCGCGCTGCTGCGCCACTACTTCGCTCAGTCCGATTGGGTCGGTCTGGTCCATGATGCCGATGCGTCGGCATCCCGATTCTCCGTCGGCCCCGGAGCGGAGGAGGGTGGTGCGACCAGCGCCGACATGTTCGAACGCGGCGTTTCGGATGCGTTCATCGGCCAATTGCGAGACATGCTCGCGCGTCTTGATGAACTCGGGGTGAGCTCCGAGCAGGAGGCCGGCCTGATCGCGGATGTCGCCGCGGATGCCAGGCTGACCGTGCAATGGGGGCTGGCGTTCGCACTGCGCCGTGAGTACATCGCAATCCAAGGTCTGGCATATCCGGGTCAGTACCGTCTGGATGCCTCATACCTACTGGTGGCCGGCGCCCGTGCGGTCAGGGCGGCGATCGAGCGTGATGGCCGGGACATGCGCCCGAGCGCGCTGGATTTGCCGCGGCTGCTGGTGATCGATGATGTGCAGGACACCACATTGGCTGGTCTGCGCTTCGTGGAGGCGCTGGACGAAGCGGGCGTTCGGCTGGTGCTGGTCGGCAATCCTGACGAGGCCGTGCAGACCTTCCGTGGCTCCTATCCTGAATACCTCATGCGGCAGGCGGTTACCGGGTCGCTGCATGCCATTGAGCTGCCGTTGGGGGCATGCGCCGCGTTGGTGGATGACGTCTCTGATGACATCGCCGAAGACGGCGACACCGTGACGGAGCCGGGTGGAACCGATGAAAAGGAAGCGGCGTCGGGCTCGGGCGCCATGATCGGGGCCGCCCGTATCATGGCGTCGCGCGTATCGCTGTCCATCGCCTCGCCCGAGGAAGAGCCGTTGCCGCTGGCCAGGCGCCCGGGGAAGTTGGTCGAGGCGCTGCGGGCCGGCAGGATAGGAGGCGAGGGGCGCCGGAGCGGCGGCGAGGTCGACGGGTGCGCCTACGCCGTTGACGGCAGTTTGAATGCGGGATTGTACCGATCGCCGCGCGAGGAACTTGACGATACCGTCTGGCGTATCAAGCATGCACACCTTGACCATCGAGTTCGCTGGAACGACATGGCCGTCATCGCCCATGACAATGCCACGGTGCGTCAATACGGTGAACGGCTGCGTCGTGACGGTGTTCCGGTGCGGTATTCATCCATCACCCGCCCGCTCAAGGACGAATCGCTGGTGCGGGGGCTGTTTGCGCTCGTCGAGCTTGCCGAGCTGCGCCGTGAGGGCGTGTCGGGATGCCGGTTGGGACTGGGTGCCGTCGCGGCTTATGTGCGGGGACGCGTCGCCGAAATCATGGGCGGACCTTTGATTGGCACGGGTGCGCGTCCGGGGAGCGGTATGCCGGCGCGTCTGGCATCCGTCGAATCGGCCATGGATGCCATCGAGTCTCTAGCCGGCATCGCCGGTTCGGGCACCGTAGTGGACAATTTGGTGGCGGCATGGGCGACAATGTGTGAAACATATCGTGAAACGCATTGTGAAACAGATTGTGAAACATCTCTTGACGAGTCTCGGGAGAACGCTGAAGCATCTCTCGACGGTGAGGGGAGGGCATCCCGGCCACTGTATGATGTAGACGGCAACGCTGTGCGGGATGGCTCCCGAATCACGGTCGATGACAGCCTGATCGGAGGAGGTGGCGCCCCCTTCGAGAAAGCTCCGGCATTCGGCTCCGATGCGCTCTACGTGCTGTTGGTGTTCGATGAGGAGACCGTGGCGCCCGCGGACGTGGTGGTCGATGCGGTGCGATTGGTGCTGGGCAAGGACCCACAGGCCCGTGCCTTCGCCAATCTGTGGTCCATGGTGAGCGAGATCGCCCGCAAGCTTGGACGGTTGCCTGCCGAACAGCGCCGTCAGCCCCGCTATGCCTTATCGGTCGCTTGGGACGCCACTGGCGTCGCATCGGCATGGCAGCGCATGGCGTTGGACAACACGGCAGACGGGCGTGCCGCCAATGATCGACTTGACGCGGCCATGCGGCTGTTCCAGTTCGCCGAGGACTCCACTGCCAGCAGGGACATCATGGGATTCATGGCGCAGGTGCGCGGCATGGAGGTGCAGGCCGATTCCCTGGCCCACGTCGGACCGGTGGAGGATGCGTTGACTTTGACGACTCCGGCCGGTGCGTCGGGCCGCCATTGGAAATACGTGTGGTTGCCGGCGGTCCAACAGGATGTCTGGCCCAATCTGGCGGGACGCAACGCCTTGTTCGGGGGCGAGGACCTCGCCGACCTTGTATTGCATGGCGGAATCGACCATGGTGCCATGGATGGGCATGACCCCAGACTGGCCTCGGTGCTGTCCAGCGAGAAGAAAAGCTTCCTGGTGGCATTGACCCGCGCTTCGTGCGAGGTGAGCGTCAGCGCGGTGTGGAACGACGACCTGACCCCATCGGATTTCCTGTTCGGGTATCTGCCGGAACGCTATCCTCGTTCCAAAGCCCAGGCGCGATACACCTCGGTGGGAGGCGGCGAAGAAACCCGGTATGATCTTGCCGGTCTGGATGCCGACCCACGAGGGCTGGTCGCCGCGGCCCGCGTGGCTTTGGCTACTGCGGACGCCGGTTCCGCAGAGTCGGAGGATGCCGTTGCGGCGTTGGCATTACTGGCTGGAAACGGCATGAGTGCGGCTGATCCTGATGATTGGTCCTTCGCGAGGTCCGCAGTCGAAAACGGCGATGACGGTATGATCGGTAAAACCGGTATAAGCGGCGCACTGGAAGGTGAGGCCGGCACACCGGATGACATGAGCGGTGCCGTCGCAGACGATACTGTGAACGGCTCAGCAGGTTACACCTTGAATGATGCCTTAGGCGATGCCACGAATGGTGATGCTGCGGACGTTGGCTCGCGGTCCATTACGCAATCCGTCACAGACGTCACAGACGGTACCGGTGATGTCGGTGCTCGTGATGTCGAGGCCGGCCACAACAGGGGAGATGCCGGTCATGCCGGAGAACCCGTGCCAGTGGCCGCCTTGTCCCCCTCCGCGGTGGACAGTCTTTGGGCATGTCCGGTGTGTTGGATGTTGGAAAACCGTTTCGCGGGTCCCCGACCCGGTTCGGTGGCCACGGCATTCGGCACATTGATTCATACGGTTGCGCAGCAGGGCAGCGAGGAGGGACTGGATCGGTTGAACTCCGATCCCGAGCGCATGCAAAGCCTGGGCTTGGATGCCTCCGCGACCTCCGTCCAGCGCATCGACGCGGTAACGGCACGGCTGCGCGCCATCTACGAATCCAAACGAACCGATCCGAATGCCATCACGGACACCCGTGACCGATACGCCGCGATTCGCAAGGATGATGCCGCCGCGGATATGCTGTCCAACATCGCTGGTTACTTCGTCGCGTCCGACGGCGACGCAGGTGCTTATCTGGGCAGGAATGCAGAGGCCATCGAACTTGGCCGGCTGGAGCATGTCGAATGCGAGCGCGAATTCGCGGCCCGTTTCAATCTCGATGACATCCTCGACACCTATAACGGGCTCGAGGGCATGCAGCCGGTGAGCCGGTCCATACTCATGGCGTGCATGGGCACCTTGGTGGGCGGATGGCCGGAGGGCATGGACGAGCATCTGACGATTCGCCTGTCGGGCCGTATCGACCGTATGGAGACCCGCATACTGGCCGATGGCAGTGAGAGCGTCCGCTTGATTGACTACAAGACCGGCAAGGTCCCATCCGTCAAGCAGATCTTCAACGATCTGCAGCTGGTGTGCTATCAGCTGGGGCTGGCATTCCCGGAAGGCCGGATGCGCGGGGCGGTGGCGCTCGCCGCGATGCCTCCGATTGGGCAAAGCGAGCTGTTCCATGTGGGGCAGAACGGCGCTCCCGCCCAGAGCTACGCGCCCGAGGGCATCTTCCAGCCGCCGCTGTTCACCCATGGCACCTTGAACGCCGAACCGTTCACACCTCGCTTCCATTACAAGGACGCCGGCGCTTTCCTTGACATGCCGACGCCGGACCCTGGCAATCCGCCGGAGGGCGTGGAAGCGGGTGATTGGCGGCGCTTCTCCGCTCTGGCCGGCACCCAGACGATGTGGGCCCTGACCATGATTGCCCGCGTGTTCTACGCTGGTGCGGCCAGTCGTTCGGCAACCATCACGGCCCATCCGCAGCCCACGCATGTGGCGTTCTGCCGCATGAAGCAGAGTTGCCCGGCCTGCGCCGGGCAGGTCGATACCATATTCGAAACGAGGCAAGCATGAGTGCGTTCACTCCCACTAGAGAACAGGCCGCCATCATCGACGCACCGGCGGATGCCGACGTGCTGGTGGTCGCCGGCGCGGGTTCCGGCAAGACGTTCACCATGACGCGACGCATCATCGCGCTCATCGAGCGTGGTGTGCCGCCGGAGCGCATTCTTGGTCTGACCTTCACCCGTAAGGCGGCTGGGGAGTTGCTGGAACGCGTATCTGCGGCGGTATACGCTTCGACTGCGGATATGCCGACTGCGGATGCGCTGAATTCGGATACGCTGACTTTGGATGGGGCGTCAAGGGCCTCGCAATCCGGAATGGAGGGCGCACCCGTTGCTGCGGCTGCATCGGGCATATCCACGACGACGGACCATGATGCCGCCGGAACCGTGCCCGGCGATCGTGCTTTTCTCAAGCCTGCGGTGTTCACGTATGACGCGTTCTTCCAGTCCATCGTGCGTCAATATGGGCTATTGGTCGGCTTCGATCAGAACACTCAGCCGTTGAGCGAGGCAGGTGCGCTCCAATTGGCCACCGAAGTCATCGATGAGCATATGGATCTGGTTTTCGGTCAGGACTTCGGCGCGTTCGGCACGCTGGCGTCGCAGGTGCTGAAGCTGTCCGCAGCCATAGGAAGTGCCATGATCGGCTCGGGCTGCACCAGCTTCGAGGATGCCGTGGAACGCGTCCGCCGCTGGGATACGGCGTTCATCGCATGTCTTGAGCAGGCGCTTGAAGGCGAAACCATGCCCGAGAATGAGCCGCGTATCGCCAAAATCGAGCGGACCAAAAAGGACACGGACGCCACATGGCAGGCCAAGCTGGACAAACGGAGTAGGCAGCTGCACAGTCGGTGCGTCTACCATTGCGGCGAATTGCTGGCCGTCACCCGCAAGCGCGACATTCTCCTGCAGTTGGTCGAGGCGTACAGCCAGGCAAAGCATGACCGCAACATGGCGGAATTCCCTGATTTCACACTTGCGGCGTACCAGCTCATCGAGCGATTCCCGTCCATCGGAGAGCGCATGCGGCGCCGCTATAGCCACGTGCTGCTGGACGAATACCAGGACACCTCCACCACGCAGGCGGCTCTGCTCGCCGCATTGTTCCATACTGATACGGATGGTGCCGATACGGATGCCGAGGACGCGGCGCCCGACGGTCTCCGGGTTGAGACTGTTCGACCCGATGATGTTCGGTCTGACGGCTCGCGCGACGGTTCCCGCAATGGTGCCGTCCGAACGATCGACCGTTCCGCGGTCAACGCCGTGGGCGATCCGTTCCAGTCCATCTACGCATGGCGTGGGGCCAGCCCCGGAGCCTTCCGCATGTTCCAGCAGGACTTTCGCATGCCGTCGGGCTCGAAGCCGTTCCCGTTGACGGTGACTCGGCGCAACAGCAGAATCGTGCTCGAAGCAGCCAACGATTTGACGCTGCCCCTGCGGTCGCGTCCTGAACGCGTTTCCAGCTCGCTGATGCATGAGGTGGATGTCTCACCGCTGGATGCCATGCCAGATGCGGCCGAAGGCACACTCGGCGTATTGGGATTCGACACCGGCGGTCAGGAGATCGACGCCGTGACGCGATTCTGCAAAGCCGCCATCAGCCGGTTCCGCAAACCGTCCGATGATCCATGGAACCCCGGTCTGGTGGACGCCAACGGGCGCCCGGCGGAACAGAAGGCTCCGGTAGCGGTGCTGTTCCGCTCCAAAACCCGTATGCCGGAATATCAGGCGGCATTGGAACAGGCCGGTCTGACCACCTTTGTCGTCGGATACTCCGCCCTGCTCGAACGCCCCGAAATCCGGGATCTGCTGGCCCTGCTCCATGTTGCGGCCGACCACACGGATTCAGCATCGTTGATGCGCCTGCTAGCCACCCCACGCTTCGCCATGTCCGCCGCCGATCTGGCCGATCTGGCCCATGTGGCCGAAACCTGCAACACCGAACGGCGGTTCAAGGCGTTGGTCCAGGCGGGGCTGGCCGATCCGGAGGCCCCTCGCGGCGAGTGGGCGGCAATCGTGCGCGAATACCGTGATCAGGTGGCCAATGCGGTATTCCTCCCCGATGTGCTCCTGCGTTCCGACCTTGACGCGCTGACGGAAGGGCTCAGTCCTGATGGCCGCAACGCCTTGCAGCGGGCCGCCGACGCGCTACGCCGGGTCCATCGCATGATCGGGCATCCCCTGGCGGATGTGGTGCGCTCCGCCGTGGAGGCGTTGGACCTCGACATCGATACCGTGGTGGCCGGGGCGTTGCGCAACCGGCGCCATAAGGCGGACCCCACGCTGGCCCATATGCCGACCGATGCCATCGTGGACTTGGTGGATACCTACAGTCAGGAGATCGCAGTCGATCAGATGCCCACGTTGCAGGGGTTCATGTCGTGGGTCGATCATCTTGCCTCGGTGGAGGATGAGGCCGCCGCCATGCCGGATGGCCCGGTGGATGTGGAGTTGATGACCGTTCATCAGTCCAAGGGACTGGAATGGGACGCCGTCGCCGTCGTGGGGTTGACTGCGGGCGGATTCCCCAGCAATCAGGGGGACCATCTGAAGATCGTCCTTGACGAGCGGCATCCCGGCGGCACGGAGCAAGGGGAGTGGCGGGCGCCGGAATACCACGAGACGGCCGATTCCTGGCTGGTCAATCCGGTGGCCGTGCCGGTGCCGATGCGTGCCGACGCCGGCATTCTGCCACGATTCCCCCACGACGCCGAGGTGGGGGCCGACCCCATAGAGGCATTGCGGTCGCTGGACGATGTGGAACTCATCGATGATGAGGCATTCGGTTCCATGCGCGAATACGGTGACGGCGTGGACGAGGTCGATCCCGCAGGCTGGTATCTGACGCAGTCCGAGGAATACGGCCGTCGTCTCCATGCCGATGAACGACGTCTCATGTACGTGGCGCTCACCCGCGCCAAGAAGGATGTGCTGCTGACCTACTGCCGGCATGCGGGGGAGCCGGGTCGCGACCCCTCACTGGTGGCGAAGGGGTCTCGCGCCTCATCACCCTCCAACTTCTGGCTGGAGGTGCACGACGCGCTTCATGGGCATGCCGGGGTGGTCGAGGCGAAAGACGCAGTCGGTGCGAAGACCGCACATGGTCAGCGGGATGTGCATGGTCTGCCGGGTGCTGGCGCCCCTGAGGGAACGCCACTCATGTCGGATACGGTTGTTCCGGTGGATACGATCGCCCCGCCCGAGGGCTACTTCGTGGGCGAGCACGCCGAACAGTACGGCGAGATGGTCGTCGGCGAAGCGTGGCGTACGCCCATCGAACATGCGAGCCGGGAGACGAGCCTGCCTTGGCCTGCCTCGTTGAGCCCGCAGATCGCGGATAGACTTTCCCGCGGTGTGGAGGAGATTCGGACCCGATCGTCGTCATCGGAACGTAGCGGTCATATGCATGGGACCCTTATGCAGGATGTCTCTGCGCATGAGGTCTCCCGGCATGACGCTTCGTTGGACAGTGTCTCCGCAGACGGTGATTCCCCACAGGACGTCTCCATGACTGTCACCCCTCCACATGATGACTTACCGCATAGTGGCTCGCCGCGCAGTGACTCGCCGCGCAGTGACTCGTCGCATGGCATCTGCCCGGACGGCGACTTGCCGCGAGATGCCCGGGAGACGCCCGACGAGCATCCCGGGCCGTTGCTGGAACGCGCGCGGCTGCTGGTGAACGATGCTGATCTCATGGCGGGGACCTTGGAAGGCAACGAACTGGATGCCGCCGTCAAAGCCAAGGCGCAGCGCATACTTGCGGCGGGCCGTCAGAACGTCACCGGTCTGCAGGCGCGCATGGGCGGTATGGGGGAGCGCGAGGAACGCGCCTACTGGCGTGGCATCGTCCGCCCCATACCACGGGTGTCCTCGCCGGCGGCCGAACTGGGCACACAGTTCCACGCCTGGGCCGAATGGTTCCTCAACGAACGTCGGCCGGACCATGAGGCACTGTCGTACGACGGGCAGTACGCAGACTTGGACGACGGTCTGGCAGGCGGTCCATCCGAAGCCCCCGAAACCGCGGACGTTGCGCAACTGCGCCTGTGGAGCCAACGGTTGGAGACTTCGCGCTGGGCCGGCCGTCTGCCGGTCTGGACCGAACGGTCCATCGTGGTGAACGTGCCGGGCATCGGCCTGGTCAACGGCAAGCTCGATGCGGTGTTCGCCGGCGGACTCCGTCCCGATGATGCCGGCAAACGGTACACCGTGGTCGATTGGAAGACCGGCCGCAGGCCTTCCGATCCGAAGGATACGGCGCGTAAACTCGCCCAGCTCGACATGTACCGATTGCTGCTGGCGGCGGTCGAGGGCATTCCGTTGGACAGTATCGACGCCACTCTCTACTATGTCAGTGAGTCTGATGAAGACCGTCGCGAGCTGCATGCCCGCGGCAAAACAGAACAGGAAATCCTTACCGAGTTGAGCTCCGGCATCCCCGAACAATCCGACAACGACTGAACCGCGAAGGTTCATGACCCTGTTGCGAGAGGCTCGCCCGTGGGGGTGATCGATGCAGTAAATGCAGTGGAACGCATCGATCGCACTCTGCGGACGCGATGATGCAGCCGCGATAGTGCTATCGCGAGATGCAGTCGCGATGACGAAATCGCGATAGCGACGAGCGACGATACGGCCCTGCGAGGCGTATGCGCATATGCGCGTATACGGACTCGTGGGGCTGCCGTCCTCCGTCTCGCCAAGGGTCCGCGGCTGAAACGCACCGCGTGACGTTGCTCGGGGACCGCTACCCTCGGATGGCATGTGTGGGCGGGCGCACATGCCGGAACGCACCCCAGTAAGGAGGATCATGTCTACGACCCGAACCATGACGGAGTCGTCCGCACATTCGCCGTACCAGCGCTTGTTCGCGCTGCCCGGCACCAAGGCGTTCTGCCTGTCCGGTGCCGTGGCGCGTTTGCCGATCTCCATGATGAGCCTCGGCATCGTGCTGGCGTTGAACCATATCTACGATAATTGGACCGTTGCCGGCACCATGAGCGCCGTCTACGTGCTTGCCATGTCCTGCGTCACGCCGTTCTACGCGCGTGCTTTCGATCGGTTCGGACAGGCCCGTGTAGGCCGCATCGCGCTTGCCGTGCAGCTTGCCGCGATGCTCTCGTTCGCGTTCGCGGCGCTGATGCGGGTGCCGATTCCGGTGTTGTTCGCATTGGCCGTCGTCATGGGGCTGACCCAGTTCTCCTTCGGCGCTCTGGTACGTACCCGGTGGTCATATGCCCTGCGTGGGGTTCCGGATGGCGAACAGCTGCTCAACACCGCCTACGCCATGGAAGCGGCCATCGATGAGGTCGTCTTCATCCTCGGTCCGATTCTGGCGGCGTGGCTGGCCACGTCGGTGCACCCCGTCTCCCAGCTGTTCGTGCCCACCCTGGCATGCGGCATCGGCGGCACCGTGTTCCTCTCGCTCAGATCCACGCAGCCTCCGGCCATGGTGGAGCAGATTGCGGTTTCGGCGGCATCCGTTGAATCCAAGGACGCGAAGGCGGCCATGCCGAATGGCTCCGCCACCCCTGCGGCCGGCGAGGAATCGCCCCAGGCAGGTTCCCCGGCCGCCGATCGGCTCACCCTTCGACAGCTCAGGCGCAGTGGCGCCAAACCGAAGAGCGTGCTGCTGTATGGCGGTGTGCTGCCGCTGCTCGCCGTATTCATCGTATTCAACATGAGCTTCACCTCGTTCGACGTGTCGATCACCGCCACGATGAAGGGCATGGGTCTGGAGCCGTTCCTGGGCTTGCAGCTGGCGATGTTCGCGCTCGGTTCCTGCATCGGCGCGTTGATTTTCGGCTCACGACAGCTCAAAGGCTCGCATTGGTGGCACATGGTCATGTTCCTCGCCCTGCTCACGGTCGGATACGCCTTCTTCCGCCTCACCATGGACCATCTGGTACTGCTCGGTGTGGTCGAGATCCTCTCCGGTCTGACCGTTTCGCCGTTGTTCGCCACCGGCAACCTCATCGTCAAGGATCTGGTGCCGCCGCAGTCCCTGACCGAAGGGTTGAGCTGGGTCACCACGGCCGGAACGGTCGGCACCTCGATCGGGTCGTCCGTGGCGGGCATCGTGCTCGACGCCGCCAGCCCGCATGTCGGCATGCTGCTGCCCTGCGCCTTCACCCTCGCTTCGGTGCCGTTGGCGTTGCTCGGCTGGCGGCTCTCCAAAAGACGGGGATAGGAGGATCGGCGAGGATAATTGGGAACCGGGTAACCGGGGATAGTCGGGTAACCGGGGATAGTCGGATATTCGAATAGCCGGGTAGTCAAGTAATTGGATAACCGGAATATCGGTAGCCGGGTAACCGAACAGCCGGAAGGCCGGTGCGTAGGTGATTAGCTGGTGTGTGGGCGATTGGCCGGTGCATGGGCGATTGGCCGGTGCGCGCATGAACGTGATGGCCGGTCGTCGCTCGTGACGGGATGTACGCGCATGAACGTGATAACCGGTAGTCGCCCGTGACGGGATGTACGCGCATGAACGTGAATGACCGGTCACCACCTGTGCCGAGATGTACACGCATCGGACAGTCCATTGGCCAAGGCGGATACGGGTGGTAGTCTGATTGCCGAATTGCCGGCGCCGGATACGATGGCGCTGAACAGCGGCGAACAACGAAATTACGTAGGCAACTGCATCAGCAGCAAGGGGGAGAATATGATCAAGGTCTCAGTGGTCGGCGCCAAGGGGCGTATGGGCTCGCATGTGGTCGAAGCGGTCACCAACGCGCCCGACACGCAGCTGGCGCTCGCGCTGGACGCCGGCGACGACCTGACCGCCGTCACCCCGGAGAACACCGACGTGGTGGTGGAGTTCACCGTGCCGAGCGTGAGCCTGACCAACGTGCTCGCGCTGATCGGTCAGGGCGTGGACGTGGTCGTCGGCACCACGGGTTGGACCGAGGAGAAGCTCGCCCAGGTGCGCGAGGCCCTCGCCTCCGGCCCCCGCCCGGACACCCAGAAGGTGTTCATCGCCCCCAACTTCGCCATTTCCGCCGTACTGGCCGACTACTTCGCGGTCAAGGCCGCCAAGTACTTCGAGTCCGCCGAGGTCATCGAACTGCACCACCCGACCAAGGTGGACGCCCCCTCCGGCACCGCCATCCACACCGCGCACGGCATCGCCGCGGCCCGCAAGGCCGCCGGCATGGCACCGATTCCGGACGCCACCGAGACGGACGGCGGTTCGCGTGGCCAGGTGATCGACGGCATCCATGTGCACGCGGTGCGTCTGCGCGGCCTCAACGCCCATGAGGAGGTGCTGTTCGGCAACGCGGGGGAGCAGCTGACCATCCGCGCCGACAGCTTCGACCGCACGAGCTTCATGCCCGGCGTGCTGTTGGCCGTGCGCAAGCTCGCCGGCGACGCCCCGGCGGGGCTGACGGTCGGCCTCGACCATTTCCTTGATCTGTAACCAATCGCCGGGGCTGGTTGCCAGGAACGATCACTGGGAACGATTGCCAGGAACAATCACTGGGAACGATCGCCAAGAACAATCGCAAGACACGATTGCCGGAACCGGCCCCGGGAATCCAATCGGTCCCATAATCATGGCTCATCACACAGAGCCTGCAAGAGTCCACAACGGGAAGTACGGTGAACACTATGAGCGAGCATGACATGCATCTTCTTGATCCTGCACCTTTCGGCCGCATTCTGCCGGCCATGGTAACCCCCATGAAAGCGGACGGTTCCATCGACTACGAGGCCGCGCAGAAGCTCGCCAAGCACCTCGTCGCCGATGGGGCGGACGGTCTGGTGGTCAACGGCACCACCGGCGAATCGCCCGTCACCCACATGGACGAGAAGGTCGAGCTGGTCCGCGCGGTCAAGGAGGTCGTCAGCGTCCCGGTGATTTCCGGCGCAGGCTCCAACGACACCGCGCACACCGTGCGCATGGTCGAACAGACCCAGGAAGCGGGCGCCGACGCGGTGCTCGTCGTCATGCCCTATTACTCCCGTCCCTCGCAGGACGGTGTCGTCGGTCACTACAAGGCCGTCGACGAATCCGCCGAGAAGCCGATCATCGTCTATGACGTCCCCGGCCGCACCGGCCTGAAGGTCAAGGTCGAAACATATGACCGACTGGCCGAACTCGAACACGTCAAGGCCGTCAAGGACGCCACCGGCGATCTTGCGGCCGCAGTGGAGAAGCAGCAGCGTACTGGCCTCGCCTGGTATTCCGGCGATGACGGCCTGTTCCTGCCGTTCCTCTCCATCGGCGCCGTCGGCATCATCTCCGTGATCGCCCACGTCGCCTCCAACCCCATGCAGCAGCTTGTTCAGGCGTTCGATCGTGGCGACATCACCACCGCCCGTCGTCTCGCCAACCAGCTCGCCCCGCTTGTCCACGCGCTCAACGGCGACGGCTATCAGGCCGTGATGGCCAAGGCCGCGCTCAAGGTCAAGGGATACATCCCCTCCACCACCATGCGTCTGCCGAACATCGGTCCCGACGCCACCCAGCTGGAGAAGGCCACCGAGGGCATGCGAGCAGCCGGCTTGCTGTGAACGGGTTGCCCGCCCGTCGCCTCTGAATGACGAAGCAGGGGCACAACAAGAAAACAATCAGGATATGGCAGAACAGAAGAACACTAACAGAAATTCCAATTCACGCCGTCGCGGCTCCGCACGCCGCGGCAACTCCAACGGTGCATCCTCCCGCACCTCGTCCCGTGGCGCCTCCCGCGGCACCACGTCCCGCAAGCCGGCGAACCAGCCGGCGACCGCGCCCCAGCAGGACGCCGTGCTGATCGCCCCGCCGAAGTACCGCAAGGGTTCCATGCGCATCACGCCGCTGGGCGGTCTGGGCGAGATCGGCCGCAACATGAACGTGATCGAATACAACGGTCACCTGTTGCTCATCGACTGCGGCGTGCTGTTCCCGGAGGAGGAGCAGCCCGGCGTTGACCTCATCCTGCCGGACTTCAGCTACATCAAGAACCGTCTGGACAAGGTCGATGCCCTCATCCTGACCCACGGCCACGAGGATCACATCGGCGGCGTGCCCTACCTGCTCAAGCTGCGTCCGGACATCCCGCTGATCGGCTCCAAGCTGACCCTCGCCTTCGTGGACGCCAAGTGCAAGGAGCACCACCAGAACCCCACCAAGGTGGAGGTTCAGGGCCGTGACCGTCTCAAGGTCGGTCCCTTCGAGCTCGAATTCGTCACCGTGACCCACTCGATTCCGGACGCGCTGGCCGTCTACGTCAAGACCCCGGCGGGCTCCCTTATCGATACTGGCGACATCAAGCTCGACCAGTTGCCGCTCGACCACAAGATCACCGATCTCGTGGAGTTCGGCAAGATCGGCGAAAAGGGCGTGGATCTGCTCATGATGGATTCCACGAACGCCGAGGTGCCGGGCTTCGTCAAGCCGGAGACCTCCATCGGCCCGGCGCTCGACCAGGCGTTCGCTCAGGCCACCCGCAAGATCATCGTCGCCAGCTTCTCCAGCCATGTGCACCGCGTGCAGCAGGTGGTGGACACCGCCCACAAGTACGGCCGCAAGGTGGTCTTCGTAGGCCGCTCCATGGTGCGCAACATGTCCATCGCCGCCGATCTGGGCTACCTGCACATCCCCGAAGGCACCGTGGTGGATCTCAAGCAGGCCAACGACATCCAGGACGACAAGCTCGTCTACATGTGCACCGGTTCGCAGGGCGAGCCGATGGCCGCCCTCGGCCGCATCGCCGACGGCAACCACCGCGACATCCACATCAACGAGTTCGACACCGTGATTCTGGCCAGCTCCCTGATTCCGGGCAACGAGCACGAGGTGTACAAGGTCATCAACAAGCTCGTCCAGCTCGGCGCCAAGGTGGTCAACCGCGACAACGCGGCGGTCCACGTCTCCGGCCACTGCAACGAGGGCGAGCTGCTGTACATGTACAACATCGTCAAGCCCAAGTGCGCCATGCCGATCCACGGCGAGAACCGTCATCTGGTGGCCAACGGCCTGATCGCCGTCAAGACCGGCGTGGACCCGCAGAACGTGGTCCTCGCCGAGGACGGCGACGTGGTGGACCTCTACCACGGCAAGGCCGCGGTCGTCGGCTCGGTGCCGTGCGGCTACGTGTACGTGGACGGCGACTCGGTGGGTGAGATCACCGACGAGGAGCTCGAGAAGCGCCGCATCCTCGGCACCGAGGGCTTCGTCTCCGCCTTCGTCGTGGTCGACACCGACAGCCACGAGGTGGTCACCGGCCCGAAGATCTTCCTCAACGCCGTGGCCGAGGACGAAAGCGAATTCGACAAGGTCCGCCATCAGATCGTCGAACAACTGAACGACGCGATGATGCAGGGCACGAAGGACACCTACAAGCTGCAGCAGATCATCCGCCGCACGCTGGGTGGCTGGGTGGCCCGCCAGCTGCATCGCAAGCCGATGATCGTGCCCGTCGTGGCCGATCTCGCACAGGACGTAGACGCCGTGGAACAGCAGTGATCCAGTGACCTGCTGAACCATGAGCCGACAGGCCCGGTGAATCCGCGAATCACTCAGTGTGATTCGGCGGAATCGCCGGGCCATCACCATGAAAACGCGCGGAAACGCGCCAAATCGAACCACAATCGAACCACAGCGAAACCAAACGCACCACAACCAAATCATCACGAGTCACCGGTCCGGTAACCCGGATCACCAGAGGACGACTATAAGGAGTATCAGTCATGCCCGGTTCCAATCTCACCCGCGTTGAGGCCGAGGAGCGCAAGGCCATCGTCGAGGCCCCCATCCATTACCACGTCACCCTCGATCTGACGGTCGGCGCGAAGAACTTCGGCTCCACGGCGCTGGTCTGCTTCAACGCCAAGCCCGGTTCCTCGACCTTCCTCGACCTGATCGCCGACGAAGTCACCTCCATCGAAATCAACGGCCGCACACTCGACCCGGCCACGGCCTTCGTGGACAACCGCATCGAGCTGACCGACCTCAAGGAGAAGAACGAGGTCACCGTCAAGGCGCTGTGCCGCTACTCCAACACCGGCGAGGGCCTGCACCGCAGCGTGGATCCGTCCGACGGCAACATCTACCTGTACTCCCAGTTCGAAGTGCCGGACGCCCGCCGCGTCTACGCCGTGTTCGACCAGCCCGACCTCAAGGCCACCTTCGATTTCAAGGTGCTCGCCCCGCAGAGCTGGCTCGTCACCTCCAACATGCCGGCCGCCACCGTCGAGGACGACCCGCGCGAGACCTTGGACGGCACCCTCGGCGACAAGCCGAACGAGTCCACCCGCCTGTGGTCCTTCGAGACCACCCCGGTGATGAGCTCCTACCTCACCGCCATCTGCGCCGGCCCGTACGCCGAGTGGCACACCGAATACCAGAATGAGGACGGTCGCGTCGTCCCGATGGCCCAGTACTGCCGCCAGTCCCTGGCCGAGGCGTTCGCCAAGGACGTGGACTACCTGTTCGACATCACCAAGAAGGGCTTCGCCTTCTACGCCAAGACCTGGGGCGTGCCTTACCCGTACGCCAAGTTCGACCAGATCTACGTGCCTGAATACAACGCGGGCGCCATGGAGAACATCGGCATGGTCACCATCCGCGACTCCTACGTGTTCGAGTCCAAGGTGACCGACGCGCTGGCCGAGCGCCGCGTCGTGACCGTGCTGCACGAGCTGGCCCACATGTGGTTCGGCGACTACGTGACCATGAAGTGGTGGAACGACCTGTGGCTCAACGAGTCCTTCGCCGAGTTCACCTCCACCCTCGCCACCGCCGAGGCCACCGAATGGCACGACGCCTGGGCCACCTTCTGCTCCGGCGAGAAGAGCTGGGCGCTGCGTCAGGACCAGCTGCCCACCACGCACCCGATCGTGGCGCCGATCAACGACCTCAACGACACGTATGTGAACTTCGACGGCATCACCTACGCCAAGGGCGCCTCCGTGCTGAAGCAGCTGGCGTTCTACGTGGGCCGCGAGCAGTTCTTCCAGGGCATCCACAACTACCTCATCAAGCACTCCTACTCCAACGCCACGCTCGCCGACCTGCTCGACGAGCTCGCGCAGACCTCCGGCCGCGACCTCAAGGCGTGGAGCGCCAAGTGGCTCGAGCAGTCCGGCATCAACACCATCGCCGCGGATATCGAGGAGAACGAGAACGGCACCATCGCCGAGCTCAAGCTCACCCAGACCGCCCCGGCCGACCATCCGATCCTGCGCCCGCACCGCCTCGCCATCGGCTTCTACAACGAGGACGAGGAGACCGGCAAGATCGTGCGCACCGAGCGTTTCGAGCTGGATGTGGACGGCGAGACCACCATCGTGGCCGAGGTGGAGGGCAAGCCGCGCCCGGCGATCGTGCTGGTCAACGACGAGGACCTCACGTACACCAAGATCCGTTTCGATGAAGACTCCCTCAAGTTCGCCGAGGCCAACCTGCACCGGTTTGACGACGCCCTGACCCGCGCCGTTACCTGGCTCGCCTTCTGGGACATGACCCGTGACGGCGAATTCCCGGCCGAGCGCTTCGTGGAGATGACCCTGCGACTGCTGGCCACCGAAACCGAGTCCACCACGTTCCGCTACGCGCTGGCCTGCATGAGCACCACCGCCCACCACTACGTGGCTCCGGACGCCCGCGAGGAGGTGCTGCGCCATGTGGCCGCCGAGCTGTGGAAGCTGGCGAACGCCGCCGAGGCCGGCTCGGACATGCAGTTCCAGCTCGCTACCGCGTACCTCGGCTACGGCGAGGAAGGCGACGCCGACTTCGCCGCCAACGCGCACGGTCTGCTGGACGGCACCGTGAGCCTGCCGGGCCTCGAGATCGACAACAACTTCACCTGGACCATTATCCAGTCCCTCACCTCGGTCAACGAGATGACGGACGCCGAGGTGGACGCCCAGCTGGCCAAGAAGGAGACCACCGAGAACCGCGAGTTCGCGTACGGTGCCCGTGCCTCCCGCGCCACCGCCGAGGCCAAGGCGTGGGCTTGGGATCAGGCCCTGCACAACGACGACCTGACCAACTCCCAGCTCGAGGCCGTGGCCCGTGGCTTCTCCGCCACGCCGCGTCCCGATCTGGCCGAGCCGTTCGCCGAGAAGTACTTCGAGACCGTGGACTGGATCTGGGCCAACAAGACCTACCACATGGCCGACGCCCTGCTCAACGGTCTGTATCCGGGCTACGCCGACCCGGCCACGCTGGTCTCGCTGGGTGACGCTTGGCTCGCCGCTCACGCCGATGCCGACAACGCCCTGAAGCGTCTGATCATCGAGAACGTGGCCTCCTCGCATCGTACGCTCAAGGTGCGCGGATACAACGCCGCGCTGTGACGGGTCTGCTTGTCTCGCTGAGCTGATTGGCTCCCCTCATGATTTGAGGGGAGCCTTTCGTTTTGCGCTGGGAGTTGTGGCTCGGCGCGTCGTGGCTCGGTACGTTGCGGCTCGAGGGAGCTTGCTTTGGGGTCTGCGTTGATTGTGCGGCGTCCACATATCAAGCAAAATCCCGCAGGATGTCCCAGCTGGCGTATTCTCGCTCAAGGCCGTTAGGAAAGTGTTAGGATTTCCGGCTCGTGTGGTATGGCGGATGCGCTGCGACGGGCTTGCGCACGCGGTCAGAAGGATGTTCGCATGATCGCGGGGTTTTCGATCGTCTCCCTATTCCTGATTCTGCTGGCCGGCATCGGCGCGGGATTCGTGGGATATGCGGTGGGTGCGTCCTCGCTGGTCTCCTATCCGGCGCTGTTGGCCTTCGGCATCCCACCGGTATTGGCGAACGCCTCGAATACGGTCGGCGTGATGGGCACCGGCATCGGCGGTGTGCTCGGCGCGCAGCGAGAGCTCGCGGGGCAGTCGGTGCGTGCGGTCGTCTATGTCGCCATCGGTGCGATCGGTGGGGTCATCGGTGCCTTCCTGCTGCTTGAACTTGACCCGTCGGTATTCGAATATGCGGCGCCGGCGCTGATTCTGTTCAGCTCGCTGGTCATCGCCGTCAATCCGCGTGGACGACTTGAGGCCAAGCAGGCCGCCGCCCGCGCCTCGGCGCAGTTGCGCGATGGTCGGCTGTCCGATTGTCCGGCCGGTTCTGGTCGTTCGGCCGGTCCTGCTCAGTCGTCTGACCCCAGTCATTCGTCTGGTTCCGGTCATTCGTCTGGTTCCGATTATCCGTCCGGTCCCGGTCAGGCGTCCGTTCAGTCGGCCGGTCCCGTTCAGTCGTCCGGTCAGACGCTCACCCAGTCGCTCGAACGTCCGGTGCAACCGCTCCGCCAGGATGCATGGTGGGTCTGGCTCGGCGTGTCCGCCGTCGCCGTCTACTCGGGATACTTCGGCGCGGGTGCCGGCACCTGCGCGCTGGCCATGCTTGATGTCGCGAAAATCGGACCGTTCCACAAGATCAACGCGCTGAAGATGCTTATCGGCATCGGCGCGAACATCACCGCATCGGTGGTGTTCATCGTCAGGGGAGCGGTGGACTGGCCGGCCGCCATCATGCTGTGCATCGGATGCTTCATCGGCGGATACATCGCGCCTCCCATCACCCGTCGCGTCCCCGCACGCATCATGCGCGCCGCCGCGGTACTCGCCGGCATCGTGCTCACCATCGACTTGGCGCTGAAGACCTACTAACGGCTTGTCCTGCAATTGTGTCCCCTCTGACGATGGGCTGGCCGAAGTGAATGCATGGCGGGGTTCTTCGGTTTACGTCTGTCAAGCGCCGTGGCATCACATGATTAGGAGCCGTAGGGGCTTCGATACGACTCCACAGTGGCTCGGGATTCGGGACGCAAGTGCAAAATCGAATCTGCGTTTCCGTCCCACTTGGATT
>NZ_JFAO01000035.1:0-46293 GCF_006408945.1 Bifidobacterium sp. UTBIF-78 | reverse complement strand
AGAAATATGGCTTCCGCATGCGCGCGGCAGATGCCGAGGCGGCGATCACGCCGCGGACCCGAGCGTTGCTGCTTAACTCGCCGTCCAACCCCACCGGCGCGATCATCGACCCCGAGGAGCTGGCCGCCATCGCCGACGTGGCCCGCCGGCATGACCTGTGGGTGATCAGCGACGAGGTGTATCGCGCGTTCGTGTACGACGACGGCATTCGATGCCTGTCCATCGCGTCGATGCCCGGTATGAAGGAACGGACCATCGTGGTCGATTCCTTCTCCAAGACCTTCGCGATGACCGGCTGGCGCATCGGCTGCGCGTTCGGGCCGAAACCGATCATCGACCGGATGACGGTGATGCAGGAGAACGTAGTGTCCTGCGTACCAGGTGCATTACAGGCCGGGGCGGTGGCCGCGCTGGAGGGCGCGGCGGACATTCTGTCCACGATGAAGGCCGCCTACCGCGCAAACCGTGACATGGTGGTCGCGGCCGTGGCCGATATGCCGCTGGTGACCTGCAACGTGCCGGACGGCGCGTTCTACATCCTCGTCAACGTGACCGCCACCGGCATGAACGACCACGACTTCGCCGTACGCTTGCTGCACGAGGCCAAAGTGGTGGTGACCCCGGCGTCCGGCTTCGGCTCGCGGGGTCGCGGCTACGTGCGCCTGTCCTACGTCGGCACCGCCGAGGACACCGCAGAGGGCCTGCGCCGCATGCGCGTATGGCTGGATGGGCTGGTGGACGCGCTACGTGTTTGGTGATGACAACAGGCGGTAAGTACGCGTCTCGGCGAAGGTCCCGCGTACTTACCGTCTGTTTTGGGCTTAAGAGGGACGGTAAGTACGCGGGACCTTCGCCGAGACGCGTACATGCAGTCGTTTTGTGGATCTCCCACTGATTCGGATGAAGCGGTCGATGGCAGTCCTCGGAAATCCGTGACAGTCCATAACAACCAGCCTGTAACAACCAGTCCATAAACAAAGGGGGCTTCCTCCCAACCCGCAGTGGATTGGAAGGGAAGCCCCCTTGAAAACCTCACGGCAGGGACGTTATAAGACGTCTACCGCCGCAAATGGTCTCAGGCGTTCACGCGATCGATGCCGGACTGCACGTCGGCGAGCACGGAATCCCAGGACTTGATGAAGGCGGCGACACCGTCGGCCTCCAGCTTGTCGGTGACGTCCTTGAGGTTGATGCCCAGCTCAGCCAGCTTGTTGATGATGGCGTGGGACTCCTCGTAGGTGCCCTCGATGGACGGGGCGCCGTTGCCGTGGTCGGCCAGGGCGTTCAGGGTCTTCTCCGGCATGGTGTTGACGATGTGCTTGGCAACCAGCTCGTCAACGTACTTGCAGTCGGAGTAGGCCGGGTTCTTGGTGCCGGTGGAGGCCCACAGCGGACGCTGGACCTTGGCGCCCTTGGCGGCCAGGTCGGCCCAGCGCGGATCCTCGGCGAACTTCTTCTCGAACAGCTCGTAGGCCAGACGGGCGTTGGCCACGGCGGCCTTGCCCTCGAGGGCCTTGGCCTCGTCGGAGCCGTTGGCTTCCAGCAGCTTGTCCACGGCGGTGTCCACGCGGGAGACGAAGAAGGAAGCGACGGAGCCGATGTGCTTGAGGTCGTGGCCGTTGGCGTCAGCCTGGGCGATGCCCTCGATGTAGGCGTCGATGACCTGCTCGTAGCGCTCGAGCGAGAAGATCAGGGTGACGTTGACGGAGATGCCCTTGGCCAGGGTGGCGGTGATGGCCGGCAGGCCCTCGAGGGTCGCCGGGATCTTGATCATGGCGTTCGGACGGTTGACCTTCTCCCACAGCTCAACGGCCTGCTTCTCGGTGGCCTCGGTCTCGTGGGCCAGACGCGGGTCGACCTCGATGGAGACACGGCCGTCGACGAAGTCGGTGGCCTCGGCGATCTCGCGGAAGATGTCGGTGGCGTTGCGCACATCGGTGGTGGTGAGCTCGCGCACGGCGGTCTCGACGTCAACCTTGCCGAGTTCCTTGAGCTGAGCGTCGTACGGGCCGACCTGGCTCAGGGCCTTCTGGAAGATGGACGGGTTGGTGGTCACACCAACGACGTTCTTGTTGGCGATGAGGTCCTGCAGGGAGCCGGACTCGATGCGGGAGCGGGACAGATCGTCCAGCCAGATGGAAACGCCGTTGTCGGACGTACGCTGAGTTGCTTCAGTCATTGTGTTTTCTCCTTGATGGATTTCGCCCTAGGCTCCCTTTTCCGTGAATGAGGGGAGCCGCCCGCTGATGCGGACCGGAGGGGAGTGGGCTCAAGCATTGCTCTCCTCCGGTCAGACTTTCGTCTGACGGCTCCCCTCGGAAAGGGGAGCCAACAAAATCATTCGGTTATATGGACGCGCCGATACGGGAAAACCGAATCAGGCGTTCACCTCGGCCAGGGAAGCCTCGGCGGCCTCGACCACATGCTCGGCGGTGATGCCGAGGTCGATCATGTTCTGTGCGCCGTTGCCCTGCAGGCCGAACTGCTCGATGGAAACCGGCTTGCCGTAGGTGCCGAGGTACTTGTACCACGGCATGGCCACACCGGCCTCGACGGAGACACGGGCCTTGACGGAAGCCGGAAGCACGGCCTCCTTGTACTCGGCGTCCTGCTCCTCGAACCACTCCATGGACGGGAAGGAGACCACGCGGGCCTTGATGCTCTTCTCGGCCAGGGTCTTGGCGGCGGCCACGGCCCACTGGACCTCGGAACCGGAGGCCATGATGATGACGTCTGGGGTGCCCTCGGTGTCGACGAGCACGTAGGCGCCCTTCTTGACGCCTTCCTTGGCCTTGGCGGCGGTCTCGGCGAGGGTCGGGACACCCTGACGGGTCAGCACCATGGCGCCCGGCAGCGTGTTCTTCTTCTCGAAGAAGTAACGGTAGGCCTCGGCGGTCTCGAAGGCGTCGGCAGGACGGATGACCTCGAGCTGCGGGATGGCGCGGAAGGAGGCCAGGTGCTCGACCGGCTGATGGGTCGGACCGTCCTCGCCCACGGCCACGGAGTCGTGGGTCCACACGTACAGGTTCGGAATCTCCATGAGGGCGGCCAGACGGACGGCGGAGCGCTCGTAGTCGGAGAACATGAAGAAGGTGCCGCCGAACGGACGGGTGTGGGAGCCCAGCAGGATGCCGTTGGTGATGCAGCCCATGGTGAACTCACGCACGCCGAAGTGCAGCTGGCGACCGAACTCGTTGCAGTTCGGCCACTGAGCGGTGGCGCACTCGGCCGGGGCGAAGGTGGCGGCGCCCTTGAGGTCGGTCTTGTTGGAGCCGCCGAGGTCGGCGGAGCCGCCCCAGAGTTCCGGCATGACGGCCGCGATGGCGTTCAGGACGGAGCCGGAGGCGCCACGGGTGGCGACGCCCTTGCCGACCTCGAAGGTGGCCTCGAGATCGTCGATGGCCTTGTCGAAGTCCTCAGGCAGCTTGCCGGCCTTGATGCGGTCGTACAGGGCGGCCTTGTCCGGGTTGGCCTTGCGCCAGGCGTCGAACTTCTCGTCCCATTCCTTGTGGGCCTCGAGGCCGCGCTCGGCGACCTTGCGGGCGTGGGCGAGGGCCTCCTCATCGACATGGAAGGACTCCTCCGGGTCGTAGCCGAGGAGCTTCTTGAGGCCGGCGACGGCCTCGGCGCCCAGCTTGGAGCCGTGGGAGGACGGGTCGTTGGTCTTGCCCGGGGTCGGCCAGGCGATCAGGGAGTGGACCTTGATGAGCTTCGGCTGATCCGGAGCGGCGGCCTCGGCCTTGGCGATCACGTCGGCCAGACCCTCGATGTCCTCCTTGTAGGAGCCATCGGGCTGGATGAAGCTGAACTCGTCGGTGTACCAGCCGTAGGCCTGGAAGCGCTTGAGCACGTCCTCGGCCAGCACCAGGTTGGTGTCGCCCTCGATCTGGATGCGGTTGGCGTCGAAGATCACGGTCAGGTTGCCGAGCTTCTGGTTGGCGGCAAGAGCGGCGGCCTCGCCGGAGATGCCTTCCTCGATGTCGCCTTCACCGCAGATGGCCCAGATCTTGTGGTAGAACGGGGACTCTTCCTTCGGGGTCTCCGGGTCGAGCAGACCGCGCTGGAAACGCTCGCCGTAGGCGAAGCCGATGGCGGAGGCGAAGCCCTGGCCCAGCGGGCCGGTGGTCATCTCGATGCCCGGGGTCAGGCCGTATTCCGGGTGGCCCGGCGTGCGGGTGTCGGCGCCACCGCGGAAGTGCTTGAGGTCGTCCAGGGTCACGCCGTAGCCGGAGAAGTACAGCTGAACGTACTGGGTGAGGGATGCGTGACCGCCCGAAAGGATGAAGCGATCGCGGCCTTCCCAGTTGGGATCGTTCGGATCATGCTTGATGAAGTGCTGGTACAGGGTGTAGGCGACGGGCGCCAGGGAGATGGGGGAACCGGGGTGGCCGGAACCGGCCTTCTCAACCGCGTCGGCCGACAGGACCTTGGCCATCTTGATGGCGCGTTCGTCCAGTTCGGTCTCCTTGAATTCGGTCATGGATTACTTTCCTTCCAATTGGTCGGGCCGCGTATCCGGCTTGTGCCGAGCGCAAGACGCCCTCACATTGCGTTTCCCATGCTAGCGTCGGTTTGCGACGTTGTGGTGCAATTTTGGCGTGTTTTGGTAACTTGTGTGCTGTTAGCGTTCACAATTATCGTCACTTCGCTACGAATGAACGGGTTAGCACTCGAAACGCCGGAGTGCTAATACAATGGTACGCGGTAGCTGCGTAGGCGATTGCGACCGGCGGCGCCTCGATTCGGCGGAATTCCAATGGAATGGGTGCGAATCGGGGCGTTTGTTAGGTCGTCTGAAAGTCGCATGAGGAACGCAGATGAACCGTGCATGAATTCTTGCCATATATAAGGAGGCGCGCATGACGCAATCGCGACGCATGCTGGTGCTGCGCGCCGTGGTGGAGGACTACATCCGCTCGCAGGAACCGGTGGGGTCCACGTCACTGACCAAACAACACCATCTGGGGGTCAGCTCGGCCACCATACGCAACGACATGGCCGCGCTCGAGGACGAGGGCTATCTGATCCAGCCGCACACTTCGGCGGGCCGTGTGCCCACCGAAAAGGGGTACCGCTATTTCGTGGACCGGCTGGCCACCGTGGTGCCGCTCAGCGAGGCCCAACGCAGGGGCATCAACAGTTTCCTGTCCGGTTCGGTGAGCCTTACCGACGCGCTGCAGCGTTCGGCGCGTCTGCTTTCGGAGATTACCGGCCAAGTGGCCGTCGTGGCGTCGCCGTCGCTGGCCAAGGCCACGTTGCGCCATGTGGAGATGGTGCCGGTCGCCATGACCACCCTGCTCGCCGTGGTCATCACCGACAGCGGCCGTGTGGCGCAGCATGGTCTCGGCGTCTCGGCGATGCCGCCGACCGACGCGGTCGCGCGTCTGTCCAATGCGGTCAACGAGCAGTGCAATGGCCTGTCGCTGTCGCGATCGGCCGAAACGGTGCGTGCCATCGGCTCCTCCGTGGGATATGAGGACGTGCGCGCGGTGGCCGAATCGCTGGCCGACGCCTTCGAATCGATGGCGCTGGACGAACGGGCCAACGAGCTGTATATGTCCGGCGCCTCCCGGCTCGCCCATACCCAATCCGTGGCCGATTTGGCCCCGCTGTTCGACGCTCTGGAGGAGCAGGTGGTGCTCATGAAGCTCATGAGCAACCTGAGCGAGGAGACGAACGCTTCGGGCGTGGGCGTGTCCATCGGGTCGGAGAACCACAGTCCGGAGCTGCTGCACGCCTCGGTGGTGAGCAGCGGTTACGGGCGTGCGGCTGCGGCGCGCGACGCGGACGGGGAGCAGGATGGGGATGAATCGTCCGTTGGTGACACGTCCGGTTCCGCCGACGAACCCATCGCCTTCGTCGGATCCATCGGTCCCACGCACATGGATTATGCCGCCACCATGGCGGCGGTCAAGGCGGTGGCACGGTATCTTACGGCGTTCGTCCGTGACGGGCTGGCCTAGACGGACAGTCGCGGACGAATCGGTCGTCCACTGACCGCGGGATATGGCACAATAACCCGCGGACCAAACGAACACAAAGGAACAAATTAAGTGGCAGATTATTACGAGACGTTGGGCGTGGACCGCAACGCCAGCGACGACGAGATCAAGAAGGCCTACCGCAAGCTCAGCCGCAAATACCACCCTGATATCGCGGGGCCGGAGTTCGAGGACAAGTTCAAGGAAGTGAACAACGCCTACGACGTGCTGTCCAACCCCGACAAGCGCCGCATGTACGACTCCGGTGTGGATCCCAACGACCCGAACGGCGGCGCGGGCGGCTTCTCCGGCGCCGGGTTCGGCGACATGGGCGACGTCTTCTCCACGTTCTTCGGATCGGCGTTCGGCGGCGGCGCGCAGGGGCCCGTGTCGCGCACCCAGCCCGGTCGCGATTCGCTGGCCTCCGCATCCATCGACCTCAAGACCGCGGTGTTCGGCGGCACGGCCCATGTGAAGATCAACACGTTCTCGCTGTGTCAGGAATGTGGCGGTTCCGGCGCCCAGGGCGGCGCCCAGCCGGTCACCTGCCCCGACTGCCACGGACAGGGCTTCCGGCAGAAGGTCGTGCGCACCATGCTCGGCCAGATGATGACCTCGGCGCCATGCGAGCGCTGCGAAGGCCACGGCACCATCATCACCAACCCGTGCCCGAGCTGCATGGGCCACGGTCGCGTGCGCACCACGCGCAACGTCGGCGTGACCGTGCCCGCGGGCATCAACGACAACGCGCGCCTGCGTCTGGCGAACCAGGGCGAGGTCGGCGAGGGCGGCGGCGCTGCGGGCGACCTGTACATCGACGTTCATATCCGGGCGGACAAGCAGTTCACGCGCGACGGCGACGACCTGCACTGCTGGATTCAGGTGCCGATGAGCTGGGCGGTGCTCGGCCACGATCTCACCATCGACACGTTCGACGGCGAGCAGACCGTGACCATCCCCGCCGGTTGCCAGCCGGAGGATACGGTCACGCTCAAAGGTCTGGGCGTGACGAACCTGCGCCGCAACGATGAGCGTGGCAACCTCGTCGCACATGTGAACGTGCTCATTCCCACCAAGCTCAACGATGACGAACGCGGCCTCATCGAACAGTTCGCGGCCTCCCATGATGCGGACGCCGGCCATGTGTCGCAGGCGTCCCGTCCTCAGACCGGTGGCGGCCAGAAGAAGGGCGGGTTCTTCTCGAAGCTGAAGGACGCGCTGGGCTGAGCACTCAGCGGCGCAACAGTGGGATGAAACGTAAGTTAGCGACGAAGCCAACTTACGTTTCATCCCACTTTGTTATCCGGAAACGGGACGAAACATAAGTCAAGGTCGTTCCGGACTTATGTTTCGTCCCATATCGTGCGTCATTAATTCGTTGATTTTGGCTCCCCTTGTTAGGACGTTGCGCGCGGGGCGCGTCCAAAATTGCAGGACGACCTGACCCGCGAAGCGGGACTGAGGGGTAGCCAATTCGGCAAGGCGATTCTGACGCAGCCCACTAATACCGTTTAGTATCACTGCGGCTACTTGAGCAGCGAGCGGCACATCGAGCGGTACTCGCTCACGTAGCCGCCGCCGAAGAACACGCAATGGCCGGCGATCGGATAGAGCTGCCACAGCGTGATGCGCTCCTGCCAGCCGGCCTTGAGCGGGTGGACGGACTGGTATCCGTCGGTGATCTCGCTCAGGTAGCTCATGCCGAACAGGTGCAGCATGGCCAGATCCTCCTCGCGATGGCCGCCGTGGGCCGCGGGGTCGATGAGCACGGCCTCCGAATGGCCGCGGTCCGCGGTCCACATCACATTGCCGTTCCACAGGTCGCCGTGGATGCGCGCGGGCTTGTCATCGGCCGCCCGGCCCATGATGTCCGGCAGCGCCTCGATCACCCGTTCCGTCAATTCGACGTCGCGATGGTCGAGCTCGCCGCGGCGCACGCCCAGATCGACCATCGGGCGCAACCGGCCATCGGCGAAGTAGCTGATCGGATCGGTCCATTCGCCGGTGTCCATCTTCACCGGGTCCTGCAGGGGGCCGAAGTAGCACGTACCGTCGTACCCTTCCGGGGCCGAGCCGAAGTACGGGGCGCCGGCGTCGTGCATGCGGGCCAGCGCCGCACCGAAATCATGCGCGGCCTTGGGCGTCGGGGAGGAGCTGGAGATGCGCTCAATGTCCAGGTAATCCTTGCCCCAGTCGTACACCTCGACCACGCGCGGACCTCCCTGCGCGTGCGCCTCGCCCAGCCATTTGAGCCCGCGCCCCTCGCATTCGAAGAACCCCTGCGGCGCAAACGCCCTGCTCTTGCGGTAAACGGTCATGACCACTCCTTAACTCTTGGTTCGCTCGTTTCGCCCATGCGCGTCGGCTGTCACGCGTATTGCCTACGCGCATCGTACATCCTGCGATTGCGTTGCATGTGATTCGCATGTGATGCATGTGGCGCGGGTGACGGTTTCATTGTAGAAGCCGTGCAGTTTACGTTTTCCTAGTGTTGTTCTACGCCCCTTTGGGTATCGTGTTCTTCCGTCTACCACAGTACGTACATCAGATACATCACATATCACGGAAGTGACGAAGGGTTATGAATTTCTTCCAAGCGCTTTTCATGGGTCTGGTCCAGGCGCTCACCGAATACCTGCCGGTGTCGTCCAGCGCCCACATCCGTATCATCGGCGACCTGATGATCGGTCGCGACCCCGGCGCGGCGTTCACCGCCATCATCCAGATCGGCACGGAGCTGGCCGTCATCCTGTATTACCGACGGGACATCATCCGCATTCTGGGCGCATGGTTCGGCTCCCTGTTCGGCAAGGAGGGCAAAGACCTCAAAAGCCGTCTCGGCGCCCATAATCCGGATACGCAGATGGGATGGTTCATCATCATCGGCACCATGCCGATTCTCATCGCCGGACTGCTGTTCAAGGACGCCATCGAGACCACCCTGCGCAACCTTTGGATCACGGTGACCGTGCTCATCATCTTCGGCGTGCTGCTGTGGGTGTTCGACGCGCGCTCCAAGCAGCTCAAGACCATGAAGCAGATGACCTGGAAGGACGCGTTGCTGTTCGGCATCGGCCAGATGCTGGCGCTTATCCCGGGCGTCTCGCGTTCCGGCGGCACCATCACCTTCGGCCGTGCGATGGGCTACACCCGTGAGGCCGCCGTTCGGGTGAGCTTCCTCATGGCCATCCCGGCGGTGTTCGGCGCCGGTATTCTCGAAACCGTCTCCGCAGTCAAGGACGTCGCGGCCTGCTCCGGCGGTGACGCCGCCGCCTGCACGGCGATCGGAGCGTTCCCCGGCTGGGGCCCCACCATCGCCGCCACGCTGGTCTCGTTCTTCGTGGGCTACGTGGTGATTATCGGCTTCCTGAAGTTCGTGGCCACGTTCTCCTACAAGGCCTTCGCCATCTACCGCATCGGTCTGGCCGTGGTGGTGGCGCTGCTGCTCATCACCGGTGTTCTTCCCGCCATCGATCCGTCCATGGTCGCGGCGTAGGCGCGGGAACGCTGCTGAGACAAAAGGGATGGGGCGTCGGCGGAAAAATGGGTCCGCCGACGCCCCATCGACGATAATCCGACGATTATCTGGTCAGCCGATTCGACGCCCCAGTATGCCACGCCACTTCACGGCAACGTCCTAACAAGGGGACCCAAAAAACCAACGAATTATTGACACGGGACACTGACAATGATGCGACGGCCGGACGTGCGCCGAGACCGCGGCGTCGGTTTAGTCGCCCATCTGCCGCAGGAACGCCTCGGCCTCACGGATCAGCTGCTCGCACTGCGGGGTGCCCAGGCCGGCTTCCTCGTCGGCCTTGCATTTGAGGTCGTAGTCGCGTTCGAGATGCTCCACGTATTCTCTGAGCTGGTCGTTGCACCGCACCAGCACTGAGGCCTGGGCCTTCCAGTGCTCAGCCTTGCGCTTGAGATCGCCCGTGTCGAAGGTGAAGCCGATGCGCTTGCCCAGCGCATCCAATAGTCGCAGCGTGCCGGCCGCGCATTCGTCGCTGCCGAGATATTGGGGGATGGAAACCCACATGGAGGCATGGCCGAATCCCCGGTCGGCCGCGGCCAGATCAAGCACGGTGGGTATTCCCACCGGGCCGTTGTATTCCCGGTCGCATTCGCATTGGCGTTCGCCGTCGCTCACGGACAGGGGCAGGGGGCGCGTGTGCGGGCAGTCGCAGAACATCGAACCGAGTGTGACCACCTGCGCCACGTCCAGCTCTTCGGCGATATGCAGGCTCTGCGCGCAGTACTCCTGCCAGCGGTAGTTCGGCTCGGGGGCGATCTGCGCGTACAGATGACGGTTGGCGTCGAGGGTGATGTCGTAGAACGTGGTCTGCGGCCACACCAGCGTGGCCCGGCCGGAGACATGGCACAGCATCGGACGGGCCACCTGATAGTCGTAGAACCCGTCGCAGTCGATATGCCGGATCTCACGGGACTCGTAGCGGCGGACCAGATGACGCACCACATTCGTGGCGGCCTGACAGGCGTCGTTCCATCCCTCGAATGCGGCGATCATCACCGGCGTCTGGGCGTTCGCTTCTTCACTCATACTCTCCAGCGTAAAGGACGCGACCATGCCCGATGCCGCCTTTAGCCATCAGCGAGCGGAGTTTCGATGGGCGCGAACATCAACTGTCACAAGGCGACACGCCGTGACTGGACGAATTACAGGCATGTGAGTATAGTAATCACTCGTGCTTCGGCGAGACGCCTTCTGGTGTTCCCCTGCAAGACACATGCGGACATAGCTTAGTTGGTAAAGCGCAACCTTGCCAAGGTTGAGACCGCGGGTTCGAGTCCCGTTGTCCGCTCTAGGTCCGATGAGTTGACAGACCTTACGGTGGGTTAGCCAAGCGGTTAGGCAGCGGCCTGCAAAGCCGTATAGACGAGTTCGACTCTCGTACCCACCTCTCAGGACCGCGAAGCAATTCGCATGAATGAGCAGACCCGGGCGGTTGGCGCAGAGGTAGCGCACTTCCCTGACACGGAAGGGGTCACAAGTTCGAATCTTGTATCGCCCACGCAGACGAACTTGTATCGCCGATATAACTGAATACCGATTGATTTCGGGCGATTGGCGCAGCGGCTAGCGCACTTCGTTCACACCGAAGGGGTCGTAGGTTCGATTCCTACATCGCCCACTGGAAACCGCTTCTCACGGCGGATTCCTTTGCGGACATAGCTTAGTTGGTAAAGCGCAACCTTGCCAAGGTTGAGACCGCGGGTTCGAGTCCCGTTGTCCGCTCCAGTTCGAGCCTCACCATCGCGGTGAGGCTTTTTCGTTTTCCGGCTCCAACCCGGTCCGTTCTGGCTTGTTCTGGTCCGTCCCGGTTTGTCGTATGCCCTGCCTATGGTGACGACTGTTGATTAACCAGTCCAGGCCTGCACATTAGTACCGCGGACCCCGATAGCAAAGGACAAATCATGGCGCAAGCTACCATCTCCATAACAGTCAACGGCGAAGCGAAGGAGGTGGAAGCAACCACCACCGGCGTCGAGCTCTTCGCGGATGACAAGAACATCATCGCCGTGCGTCTCAACGGCGAACTGCGCGACCTGTACACGCCCCTCACCGACGGCGACACCGTCGAAGCCGTCGCCCTCGACAGCGAGGACGGTCTCGGCATCATGCGCCATTCGGCCACGCACGTCATGGCCCAGGCGGTCCAGGAACTGTTCCCGGACGCCAAACTCGGCGTGGGCCCGATCATCAAGGACGGCTTCTACTACGACTTCCAGGTCGAACAGCCGTTCACCCCGGACGACCTGAAGAACATCGAGAAGCACATGCAGCGGATCATCAAGTCCGCGCAGTCCTTCCGCCGCCGCACGGTCACCGAGGAGGAGGCGCTGGCCGAGGAGGCCGACCAGCCGTTCAAGATCGAGCTGATCAAGGACAAGGAAGCGCACCTCGACCCGTCCACCGCCACCGAGATCTCCGGCAAGGAGCTCAGCTTCTACGACAACGTCGACCGTGACGGCAACGTGGTGTGGAAGGACCTGTGCCGCGGACCGCACCTGCCGAACACGCACTTCATCAAGGCCTTCAAGATCGAGCGTTCCGCCGCCGCCTACTGGCGTGGCAGCGAGAAGAACCCGACCATGCAGCGCATCTACGGCACCGCATGGGCCTCCAAGGAGGATCTCAAGGCCTACCAGACCCGTCTCGAGGAGGCCGCCAAGCGCGACCACCGCAAGCTCGGCGCCGAAATGGACCTGTTCTCCTTCCCGGACGAGATCGGCCCGGGCCTGGCCGTGTTCCACCCGAAGGGCGCCGCGGTGATCAACGCGATGGAGGACTACTCCCGCGAGATGCACCGCAAGTACCACTACAGCTTCGTGCAGACCCCGCACATCACCAAGGGCGGCCTGTACGAGACCTCCGGCCACCTGCACTGGTACAAGGACGGCATGTACCCGCCGATGCACCTCGATGAGGAGTACGACGAGGACGGCAACGTGACCAAGCCCGGCTTCGACTACTACCTCAAGCCGATGAACTGCCCGATGCACAACCTGATCTTCAAGTCCCGCCAGCGCTCCTACCGCGAGCTGCCGCTGCGCCTCTTCGAGTTCGGCACCGTGTACCGCTACGAGAAGTCCGGCGAGGTCCACGGCCTGACCCGTGTGCGCGGCCTTACGCAGGATGATTCCCACATCTACTGCACCCGCGAGCAGATGAAGGGCGAGCTGACCAACCTGCTCACCTTCGTGCTCAAGGTGCTCAAGGACTTCGGCCTGAGCGACTTCTACCTCGAGCTGTCCACCAAGGACCCGAACAAGTACGTCGGCTCCGATGAGATCTGGGAGGAGGCGACCAACACGCTCGCCGAGGTCGCCAAGGAGTCCGGTCTGCATCTCGTGGCCGATCCGGGCGGCGCCGCCTTCTACGGCCCGAAGATCTCCGTGCAGGCCCGCGACGCCATCGGCCGCACCTGGCAGGTCTCGACCATCCAGCTCGACTTCAACCTGCCCGAGCGCTTCCAGCTCGAGTACATCGCGAAGGATGGCACCCACCAGCGCCCGGTGATGATTCACCGTGCCCTGTTCGGCTCCATCGAGCGCTTCTTCGCCGTGCTGCTCGAACACTACGCCGGCGCGTTCCCGGCGTGGCTTGCCCCGATCCAGGTGCTCGGCGTGCCGGTGGCCGACGAGTTCGCCCCGCACCTCGAGGAGTTCGTCAAGTCCCTCGAGGACGAGATGGTCCGCTGCGAGATCGATTCCTCCGACGACCGCTTCGGCAAGAAGATCCGCAACGCCTCCAAGTCCAAGGCGCCATTCATCCTCATCGTCGGCGAGGAGGACATGAACAACAACGCGGTGAGCTTCCGCTTCCGCGACGGCAGCCAGCTCAATGGCGTGCCGGTGGACGAGGCCCGCGCCGACATCCTCGCCGTGATCAAGAAGCGCGTCCAGGTCAACTCCGTGGACGACTTCAACGCCGCGTTGGCCGAGCCCGCGGCCTGATCGCAGCGGGAGACCGACGCCAACAGGGCTGACGTCCGCAAGCTTGGCGTTATTGCCCTGACGTGATTCGGCTCCCCCGGGAAGGGAAGCCGCTCGCGCGGGGACCGTAAGAGATCCGGTGCATCTGCATCCGGCATCTCCCGGCGGTTCCTCTGCGACCGGGCGGCTCCCTTCCTGGGGGAGCCGAATCCATATATAGGACGGTCCGGATATATCCGGATATATATTCGGAAATATCCGGATAGTATGCATGCGGATGCGCATGAGGACGTATGCGGATTGATGCATACCGATTATGGGATATGGAGAGGTGCGAATCAGATGACCGATGACGTGCGTATCGACGACCCGGCCGGTTTCCCGCCGCAGGAGGACACGGTCGAGCGCCTGTGGACCCCGCAGCGCATGACCTACGTGCTGCGCAACGCGGAGGGGCGGCCGACCAAGCCGAAATCCAAGGAATGCCCGTTCTGCGCCGGGCCGAAGAAGTCCGACGAGGACGGCCTGATCGCCTGGCGCGGCACGCATGTGTTCGCCATCATGAACCTCTACCCCTACAACGTGGGGCATCTCATGATCTGCCCGTACCGCCATGTGGGGTTCATCACCGAACTTGACGACGACGAGCTGTTCGAATTCGAGAAGGCCACCACGCTCGCCATGAAGGTGATGGAGACCGTATCCCACCCGGACGGGTACAACATCGGCATCAACCAGGGCGAGGTGGCTGGCGCCGGCGTGGCCGCGCACCTGCATCAGCATGTGGTGCCACGTTGGAACGGCGACGCGAACTTCATGCCGATTGTGGCCGAGACCCGTACCATGCCGATTCTTCTGTCCGACCAGCGGGCCGCCTACGCCGAGGCGTTCACGCGGCTCGCGCCGCAGTCGGGGCTGCCGCTGGACCGCTGAACCGGCCAGTCGAGCCGATTCAGCGGTCCGCCGAGCCGATCCACTGGTCCGCCGGCCGGATTCGCTGATACAGTCCGCCGGCTCCGGCCCGTCGTCCCAGGCTCGTCGGACCGGCGGCTGGCTGCGGGCCGTCGCCGGGCATGTTTTCGAGTACAGTTTTCGGTCATAATCCCGGGTATGTCTGATTGACGGCCTATAATCGCTTCGTTTGACATCATCCGTTTAATCGCTAGGAGCATTATGTCAGGTCATTCCAAGTGGGCGACCACCAAGAACAAGAAGGCCGCCATCGACGCCAAGCGCGGCAAGCTCTTCGCCAAGCTCATCAAGAACATCGAGATCGCGGCCCGTCTGGGCGGCGGCGATCCGGACGGCAACCCGTCCCTGTACGACGCCATCTACAAGGCCAAGAAGGCCTCCATGCCGGCCGACAACATCACCCGCGCCGTCAAGCGTGGCTCCGGTGCCGAGGATGGCGCCGCCAACTATGAGGACATCGTCTACGAGGGCTACGCGCCCGCCGGCGTGGGCCTCATCATCGAGTGCCTGACCGACAACCGCAACCGCGCCGCCGCCGAAGTCCGCTCCACGTTGACCAAGGGCAACGGCTCCCTGGCCACCTCCGGCTCCGTCTCCTTCAACTTCGAGCGTAAGGGCCAGATCGTGGTCCCGTCCGAGGGCGTTGACTTCGACAAGCTCTTCGAGACCGCCGCCGAGGCCGGTGCCGAGGACGTTCAGGACAACGGCGAGGTGTTCACCGTCATCACCGGCCCGTCCGATCTGTTCGCCGTGCGCAAGGCCCTGCAGGACGCCGGCTTCGACTACGACTCCGCCGATCAGGTCATGGAGCCGAAGAACGAGGTCGAGCTGAGCCTTGAGGACGCCCGCAAGGTCTCCAAGCTCATCGACAACCTCGATGATCTGGACGATGTACAGAACATCTACTCCAACTGGACCGCCTCCGACGAGGTCATGGCCCAGCTCGACGAGGAGTAATCCCCAGTGATCATCCTTGGCGTCGATCCCGGGCTCACACGCTGCGGGGTCGGCGTGATCGAAGCCGGCGAACATCGCCGGCTTTCGTTTATCCATGTGGATGTGGTGCGATCCTCGCCCGACATCTCCCAGGACCTGCGACTGTTGGCCATATACAACGGTTTGTCGGAGAAGATGGACCGGTTCGCGCCGGACAGCGTGTCCATCGAACGCGTGTTCGCGCAGTCCAACCGCAACACCGTGCTGGGCACCGCCCAGGCGGCCGGCCTGGCCATGCTGGCCGCCGCCCAGCGCAACATCCCGGTCGCCCTGCATACACCGACCGAGGCGAAGCTCGCCATCACCGGCAACGGGCAGGCCCAGAAGATTCAGGTGGAGCGCATGGTCACGCGCATCCTCAACCTCACCAAGATGCCCACCCCGGCCGATGCCGCCGATGCCTTGGCGCTGGCGATTTGCCATGCGCTGCGTCCTGCGGGCGCACTGCAGGGAGGGGAGCGGGAACAGCATCTGACGGCGGCCCAACGGCAGTGGGCCGAGGCGGCCCAACGTGCGCCACGCCGCCGCTTCAATCACGACCGCGGCATGTAGTATACTTCGAACAGTTGTTCGATTATTGGGTGATGTTCGTGATATCGCAGGGGAGGAGCGGGGATGATCGGCATGCTGAACGGGCGGGTCGAATCGGTGGATGCCGATACCGCACTGATTGACGTCGGGGGAGTCGGATACGAGGTCCGCATGTCCGCCACCGATCTGGGGCGGCTCCACGCCGGTCAGGATGCGCGCGTCTACACCTACATGAACGTCTCGCAGGATGCGGTCACCTTGCACGGATTCCTCGACCGCGACGCCAAGAAGACGTTCCTGCAGCTCATCAAGGTGTCCGGAATCGGCCCCAAGGTGGCGCAATCGTTGCTGTCCACCCTGACTCCGATCCAGCTGGCGCATGCCATCGCGGACAACGACGCGACCACGCTGGCCAAGGCTCCGGGCCTCGGCAAAAAGGGCGCCCAGAAGATCATCCTCGAACTCAAGGGGTCCATCGATCTGAGCCGGATCGAGGATTCGCCCGCCGCCGCGGCGACGGCGCAGGCTCCGGTGGATACCGGCATGGAACAGGTCATCGAAGGCCTGATTTCGCTGGGATGGCGTCAGCAGGACGCCCAGCAGGCGGTCAACGAGGCGATCAAGGAGAACGATGTCAACACGCCGCTGTCCGCCGAGGATGTGCCGCGCGTGCTGCGTTTCGCACTGGCATTGATGGATAGGGGGCGCTGATGGCCGAGGAGATGGATTTCGGCACCTCGAACACCGGCGCCAATGAGGAGTCGCTGCGCATGGTGTCCTCCCAGCCCATCGGCAACGAGCCGGTGAGCGACGAGGAGCTGCGACCGCATGTGCTGGACGGATTCATCGGCCAGCCACGGCTCAAGGCGCAGCTCCAGCTGTTCCTCGACGCCGCGCGCAAACGCGACGTGCCGCCCGACCATATCTTGCTCGCCGGCCCTCCGGGACTCGGCAAGACCACGTTGGCCATGATCGTGGCCAACGAACTGGAGGTGCCGATTCGCGTCACCTCGGGCCCGGCGGTGCAGCATGCCGGCGATCTGGCCTCCATTCTCAGCTCATTGGACACCGGCGAGGTGCTGTTCATCGACGAGATCCATCGTCTGCCCCGCGCCGCCGAGGAGCTGCTGTACATCGCTATGGAGGACTTCCGTGTCGATGTGATGGTGGGCAAAGGACCCGGTGCCAGCTCCATCCCCCTGACGCTGCCGCGCTTCACCGTCATCGGCGCCACGACGAGGGAGGGCATGCTGCCCAGCCCGTTGCGCGCGCGTTTCGGCTTCACCGCCCATCTGGACTACTATCCGCATGAAGAGCTGGAGAAACTCGTCGAACGCTCCGCCAACGTGCTGGGCGTGAACCTTGATGCAGGGTCGGCGCATGAGCTTGCGCTGCGTTCGCGCGGCACGCCGCGAATCGCAAACCGTCTGCTGCGGCGCGTACGCGATTGGGCGATAGTCCATGATCTCATTGTGGTGCGTCCGGACGATGTCAAGGAGGCGCTGGCGCTGTACCAGATTGATTCCGAGGGGCTCGACCGGTTGGACATCGCCGTGCTGGAGGCCATCGTACGCAACTTCAACGGCGGCCCGGTGGGACTCAACAACCTGTCAGCCATGGTGGGCGAGGAGTCGGAGACCGTCGAAACCGTCTGCGAGCCGTATCTCGTGCGCGAGGGTTTCCTCATACGCACCCCCAAAGGCCGTGTGGCCACCGAAAAGGCATGGCGTCATCTGGGCCTTACGCCCAGAGATGATGTCAGTAAGCTCTTCTAGACTTTTGCCTGTTTGCACAATCCGGTTATGCGTCAACATGTGGCCGTGACCGTTGTCTGAAGGAGTTTCCCCGTGGATTCATCGTATATTATGCTCATCGTCATGGTCGTGGTCATCGGCGGCATGATGTGGTGGCAGTCGAAGAAGTCGAAGCAGCAGCAGCAGGAGCGTCAGGACTTCCGCCGCAACCTCCAGCCCGGCACCGAGGTCATCACCATCGGCCAGGTGATCGGCAAGGTCGTCGAGGTCGACGAGCAGTACGAGGAGATCGTCATCGATTCCGAGGGCTCCAAGATGCGGTTCGCTTTCAACGCCATCGCCCGCGAATACACCCGTCCGGCCTATGTCTCCGATGATGAGGTCGATGAGAACGGCAACCCGCTGTCCGAGGACGCCAACGAGTCCGACGACTCCCAGAACACCGACGATTCCGCACAGGTCCCGGTCGAATCCGCGCTTGAGCAGTCCGAGACCGAGACCGCGACCGAGACGAAGCAGCAGAACAGCGGCGAATCCAAGTAGTCGAAGCAGTTTGTGATTGCGGTCGCAATGACCGCGATCAATCGTGCAGGCATCGGCGTCGCGCCGTCGCCGATGCGCTTAGCATAAGCCAGCCAGCAATATATCGAGATATATAGGGGACGAGCACATGGCACAGTCGGACATCACCATCGAGTCGTTGGACAAGGTCGGGCAGGAGGACGCCGCGTATATGGTGTCCCTTATCCGGTCCGTTCCCGGATTCCCCAAGGAAGGCATCATCTTCCGTGATTTCATGCCGGTACTTGCGGACCCGAGGGGCCTGAAGATCCTGTTGAAGGCGCTGGAGGAGGCGTTGCCGGTCGCACCGGATGAATTCGACGCCATCGCCGGATTGGAGTCCCGCGGATTCCTCTTCGGACCGTCGCTGGCCGCGCATCTGGGGAAGGGATTCATCGCCATCCGCAAAGCCGGCAAACTGCCGCCCGAGACCATCGGCGAGTCCTATGATCTCGAATACGGCACCGCCAGCGTGGAGATCGAGACCGAAGCCGTGGCCCACGGGGAGCGCGTCCTGATTGTCGATGACCTCATCGCCACCGGCGGCACGGCCAAGGCCGGCGCCGATCTGATCGAGAAGGCCGGCGGCACGGTGGTCGGCTTCAGCTTCGTGATGCGACTGGAAGGTCTCGACGGCATCGACAAGCTTGGCGGCGTGCCCACCAGCTCGCTGGTCTCCATGCCCGCCTGAGCGTCCATCCGGGAGTCATAATCCGGGCTTCTCACGGAGCAATCATCATTGTCATGGTCCGGCATGTAACATGTACAGTTGCATGCCGGACCATCGTTTTTACATCAGGGAAGGATCCATGGATCTTTACGAATACCAGGCACGTCAGTTGCTTGAGGAACAGGACATCCCCACGCCGGGTGCCATTTTCGCCCAGAATTCCCATGAGGTCGCCGAAGCGGCGGACAAGATTGGCTATCCTTGCGTCATCAAGGCGCAGGTGAAAATCGGCCACCGCGGTCAGGCGGGCGGCGTCAAGATCGCCCACAACCGCGACGAGGCCATTCTCGAGTCCGAGTCGATTCTGCCGATGACCATCCACGGCCATAAGGTGTCGGGCGTGCTCGTGGCCGAGGCCAAGAACATCCTGCACGAATACTACGTGTCCATCTCCGTGGACCGTACCTCGCGCGACTTCGACGTGCTGGCCACCGCCAACGGCGGCACCGAGGTGGAGGAGATTGCCAAGGAGCATCCGGAATCCGTCAAGCGTCTGCACATCGAGGCGCTCGGCGATTTCGATCTCGCGGCGGCCACCAAGATGGCCGAAAGCATCGGTTTCTACCATGCCGACGTGGATCAGGCCGCGCAGATCCTGCTCAAGATGTGGCGCTGCTTCAAGGAGAACGACGCCACCCTCGTGGAGATCAACCCGCTGGCGAAGATCGGCGATCCGGACGACGAATCCAGCAAGCAGCTGTGCGCCCTTGACGCCAAGATCTCCCTGGACGACAACGCCGCCTTCCGCCATGACGGTTGGACGCGCTTCGTCGATCCGATTGTGCCCGATCCGTTCGAGCAGAAGGCCCGCGAACACGGCCTGCACTACGTGCACCTGCATGGCGAGGTCGGCGTGATCGGCAACGGCGCCGGTCTGGTCATGAGCTCCCTCGACGCCGTATCCGGTGCTGGCGAGGAGCAGGGCACAGGCATCAAGCCGGCCAACTTCCTCGATATCGGCGGCGGCGCCTCCGCGTCGGTCATGGCCGGCAGCCTGGAGATCGTGCTGTCCGACCCGCAGGTCGAATCCGTGTTCATCAACGTGTACGGCGGCATCACCTCATGCGTGGAGGTGGCCAACGGCATCCTTGAAGCGGTCAAGACGCTGGTCAGCTCCAAGCCGATCGTCGTGCGCTTCGACGGCAACGCCGCAACCGAGGGTCTGCAGATTCTCGCCGAGGCCAACAACCCCACCATCCATGTGTCCGAGACCATGGAAGGCGCTGCACAGAAGGCGGCCCAACTCGCGGCCGAGGCCATCAAGTCCAAGGAGGTTCGCTGATGCTGTTCATTGAAGACGGCGCTCCGGTCATCGTTCAGGGCATGACCGGTCATCAGGGTATGACCCATACCGCGCGCATGCTGAAGGCCGGCACCAACATCGTGGGCGGAGTGAACCCGCGCAAGGCCGGCACCACCGTGACCTATCCGGCGGCTCGGGACGGTCAGGACGCCGAGATTCCCGTCTACGCCACCTGCGCCGAAGCGCGCGAGGCGACCGGCGCGAAGGCCAGCGTGGTGTTTGTGCCGCCGCGCTTCGCCAAGGACGCCGTGGTCGAGGCCATCGAGGCCGGCATCGAACTGGTGGTGGTCATCACCGAGGGCATTCCGGTGGCCGATTCCGCCTACTTCGTGGAGCTCGCCTTGGAGAAGGGCACCCGCGTCATCGGACCGAACTGCCCTGGTCTCATCACGCTCGGCGAGCCGGGCGTCAACCTCGGCATCATTCCGGACGGCATCGTCGGCCGTGGGCCTCTGGGTCTGGTCTCCAAGTCCGGCACCCTGACCTACCAGCTGATGGGCGAGCTGTCCGACATCGGATTCACCGCATGCCTCGGCGCCGGCGGCGATCCGATCGTGGGCACCACGCTGCTCGAGGCGCTTGAGGCGTTCGAGGCCGATCCCGATACGAAGGCCGTCATGATGATCGGCGAGATCGGCGGTTTCGCCGAGCAGGAGGCGGCCGCCTGGGCCAAGGAGCACATGACCAAGCCGGTCGTGGCCTACATCGCCGGCTTCACCGCCCCCGAAGGCAAGCAGATGGGCCATGCCGGCGCCATCGTCTCCGGCGGAAAGGGCACCGCGCAGGACAAGAAGAACGCGCTTGAGGCCGCAGGCATCCCCGTGGGCAAGACGCCGGGACAGGCCGCCCAGATCATGCGTGACGTGCTGGCCAAGGCCAATATCGACTGAGCGCCGCCGGCCTAGGTTAGGTATATGAAAGCAGTGATTCGCCAATGGGTGCGAGGTGCCATCGCGTCCCTCGCATCCATGGCCATCTACGCCATCGCACTGGGCTGCTACATTGCGTTGATGCTGCTCGTGATCTCCATGGAGGAAGGCGGCGGGAACCTCACCACAAGCACCACAAGTCTCACCCAGGCCATGGTGCTGCTGAGCGAGGGCTCCGGATTCGCCACCGATGCGGTCACACTGACCATCACGCCGTTATTGCTCACCATCCTGCTGATATGGCTGATCGCCGCGATGTTGACGCGGCTCAAGGCCACCGGTCCACACTCCTATGCCAGTGGTCTGGTGGTCTGGCTGGTGACGAACGAGCTGTTCCGCCAGTCGGTGCATCTCGGTCTGATCGACGACCAGTGGCTGGTCCTGCTCAAAGCGGCCATCGTATTCACCGTGGCCTATCTGTGCGTGGCCCTGCCGCAGTCGGCGAAGATCAAGGAGCTGACGGGCTGGGCGCGCGAGCAATCCTCGCCTCAGGTCAGGCGTTGCCTGACGATGGGCACGGTAGTCGCGGGGCTCATCATCGGAGTGTATCTGATCATCGGGCTGATTACCGTCGTCGTCTGGGCGGTGCGCAACCATGCCGCCGTGGTAGCGGTGTATGAGCTGTCAGGCATGGAGATGGGGTCCCGCATCTTGACGACGGTAGCCATGGTCATATGGTTGCCGAATCTCATGCTATGGGCGGTCTCCTGGCTCTTCGGCGCCGGGTTCGCCATCGGCGATGTGGCCAGTTTCACCCTGTGGGTGGGCCAATCCAAGGACCTGCCGGCCGTTCCCGTGTTCGGCATGCTGCCGGAACCTGTTACGAACGAGATATGGCGCACCATCGCCCTGAATACGCCATTCGCCGTCGGCATCATCGTCGGACTGCTGGCATTGTTCCTGCCGCAGGGCTTTGGATACCGTCCCGGCAGCATCCGCAAGGCGTCCGAACGACAGAAGGCGATACTCGATCTGGCATATCCCGCAGGAGCGTTCTGCCTGAGCGCAGTGCTGGTATCGCTGGCCTCCACGCTGATGTTCGCCATGTCGAACGGCTCGCTCGGCCAGCACCGTCTCGCGCATGTGGGCGTTGACGTCATGGCCTCCACACGGGCCGTGGGGCATTCCACCGCCCTCGGATTGGCCATGGCTTGGGTGGTGGCGCTGATTGGCACCGCACTCGTTTTTTCGATAGGCTGGATGGCTGAGCATACCAGGCAATCACACACCCGTTCCGCGCCTGAGGGCGCGGACCACGGCCCCGCGCGCGTACGCTCGGTCGTCGGACATGAACAATCGCAACCACAACCACCACAATCCAAGGAGGAACAGGATGACAAACACGAACCGGCCGATACGCCGAGCACTGGTTTCCGTCTTTCATAAGGAAGGCATCGAGGTTCTCGCCGCGGCGTTCGTGAAGGCCGGCACCGAGGTCGTCTCCACCGGGTCCACGGCCAAGAAGCTCGCCGAACTTGGCGTCAAGGTCACCGAGGTCTCCGAGGTCACCGGTTTCCCGGAATGCCTGGACGGCCGTGTCAAGACCCTGCACCCGTACATCCACGCCGGCATCCTGGCCGATATGACCAACCCTGAGCATGCCAAGCAGCTTGAGGAGTTCGGCATCAAGCCGTTCGATCTCGTGGTCGTCAACCTGTACCCCTTCGCCGACACCGTGCGTTCCGGCGCATCCGAGGCCGACACCATCGAGAAGATCGACATCGGCGGCCCCTCCATGGTCCGCGGCGCGGCCAAGAACCACGCCACGGTGGCCATCGTCACCGATCCGAACGATTACGCGCTGGTGGCCGCCCGTGTGGCCGACGGCACCGGATTCTCCCTTGAGGAACGCAAGTGGCTCGCCGCCAAGGCCTTCGCGCACACCGCCGCATACGACGCCACCATCAACGAGTGGACGGCCAAGCACTGGCCCAAGCCGGCATCGCTGGACGCGGCCGAGATCGACCATGACGATCAGGGTGCGGAAGTGGATTCCGCCAAGTTCCCGAGCCAGTTCACCCGCACCTGGGACCGTGCGCACATCCTGCGCTATGGCGAGAACTCCCACCAGCAGGCCGCGCTGTATATCGACCCGCTGAACCAGACCGGATTCGCCCATGCCGAGCAGCTGGGCGGCAAGCCGATGAGCTACAACAACTACGTGGACGCCGACGCCGCCTGGCGCACCGTGTGGGATATGGCGCCGTCCATCGCCGTGGCAGTGGTCAAGCACAACAACCCGTGCGGACTGGCCATCGGCGCCACCGCGGCCGAGGCTCACAAGAAGGCGCACGCCTGCGACCCGATGAGCGCATACGGCGGCGTGATCGCCTGCAACTCCACCGTGACCCTCGAGATGGCGGAGAGCGTCCGCCCGATCTTCACCGAAGTCATCGTGGCCCCTGACTACGAGCCCGCGGCGCTGGAGCTGCTGCAGACCAAGAAGAAGAACCTGCGCATCCTCAAGGTGGCCGAGCCGCCGAAGGGCCACGAGTCGTTCCGCCAGATCGACGGAGGCCTGCTGGTGCAGGACACCGACCTCATCAACGCGGTCGGCGACGACCCGGATGCGTGGAAGCTGGTCTCCGGCGAGCCCGCCGACGCCGACACCCTGAAGGATCTGGTGTTCGCGTGGCGTGCGATTCGTTGCGTGAAGTCCAACGCCATCCTGCTGGCCCACGATCAGGCCACCGTGGGCATCGGCATGGGCCAGGTCAACCGCGTCGATTCCTGCCATCTAGCGGTCGAGCGAGCCAATACACTGGCCGACGGCGCGGATCGCGCCACGGGCTCCGTGGCCGCCTCCGACGCCTTCTTCCCGTTCGCCGATGGCGCCCGGGTGCTCATCGACGCCGGCGTGAAGGCCATCGTACAGCCCGGCGGGTCCATCCGCGATGAGGAGGTCATCGAGGCCGCCAAGCAGGCCGGCGTGACCATGTACCTCACCGGCACCCGTCACTTCTTCCACTGATCCTGACACTGATTCGGACACTGGTCCTGACCGGTTGGGTTTCCTCTCCCGTGAATCGTGGGGGAGGAAGCCCAACCTCGCATGACGATGCGTCGTATGCGTGTTGACTTCTCGGCTTGCCCCACCACGCAGTCATCCGCCGCCCGCGAAGCGGGTCTGAGGGGTAGTGAATTAATAAACGAATTTCTGCCGCAGCTACTAGACGTGCGACACGGCATATCGGCATCCGTCGCGCGCCCGGCGTGACGGGCAACGTCATCACATTCAGTCATAACATCCAAAGGAAGCCCGCACATGCACAACCATCCCTACGTTTCCGAAGCCCACGAGGGCAAGCCGTGGTTCGAATGGATCGTGCTCGGCGTCGTGGTCGTCGCCACCGTGCTGGCATTCCTCGGATACACGATGGCCGCCACGGCTGTGCTTGCCGTGACGGCCATCATCACCGGACTGATTCGCCTGATCATGCGCGAACGAAGCCCGTGGAAGGTACGCTCAGTGGCGTTCGACTCCTTCATCGGCATCGCGCTGGGAATCGGCCTGCTGGTAACCTACCTGAGTTTCTTCGGCCTGTTCGGCCACGCCATCCTCTGACGATTCCGGCACCGGCAGCTGGCCGGCCGCATCGGAATCGACGTTGCCGTCGGCGGCGATGACGCCATCGATGGACTCCTGATGTGCCGCCTTGACCTTGGGCGCGGTCGCCATCTGCGCGATGATCATCACCAGTGCCACCACGGCGGCGGCCAACACCGGGCTGATCCAGAAGACCCACAGCTGCTGCAACGGGTTCTGCGTCAGACCCTCGTTCATGGCGGCCAACGCGATACCCGTGGAACGGGCGGGATTGAGTCCGGCGCCGGTCACCGGATAGCTCACGGCGACCGCCAGACCATAGGCGGCGCCCATCGTGAGAGCGTAGCGGTCGGACGGCTCGCCGTGCTCGCCCAGCGAGGACATGGCGGCGGCCACGATGATCAGCGAACCGATCACCTCGACCACAATCGCCAGCGTGATCGAGAATGTGATGCCATACTGCGTGAGCAGCGAATACGAAACAGACCCCTGCTCGAAACCGTTCACAGCCGGGGACAGCCACACCTTGGCGGCCACCTGCTCGGAGGTGGGCAGCAGCTTGACCACGGCGAACGCGGCGGCGATGGCGCCGACGACCTGGGCGATCACATACAGCACGCCATCAACGAGCTTGGTTTTCGAAGCGAGCACGGCGGCCACGGTCACGGCCGGGTTCAGCTGGCCGCCGGACACGCGAGCGAAGACCGCGGTGACCACGGCGTATGCCAGCGCGGTGGCCACGGGGGTGAAGACCACATTGACGCCATACACGGCCGAGCCCCATGTGGAGAAGGCGTAGATGGCGAAGCACAGCAGGAAGCTGCCGGCCAATTCGGCGCACACGCGCAGGGCCAGCGGCTGTTGCTTGGTTTCTTCCATGATTTTCATTTCCTTTTCATCAACTGTTGGAAGACGGGCGAACCCGCCCAACCCGCCAGTCTAGCAGCAGTCGCTGGCTCCCGGTATTATGTATTGGTTGGAATTGGCTGGGAATGCCAGCCAACCGAACAGCAATCGATACACATTCACGGCAACCGTCCATTTACGAATACCTATGAGGGGACAGGTATGCCGTCCGGCCACGTTGGGAGAACGATGCCAAACGCATATTCCCGCGCCAGAAGCGCACATGACGATTCCAATTCCATCCGTTTGCAGAAGGTCCTCGCCCAGGCGGGCTTCGGCTCCCGCCGCAAGTGCGAGGACATGATCACCGAGGGCCGTGTCGAGGTGGACGGTGAGCTGGTCACCGAACTCGGCACCCGCGTGGACCCGCACAAGCAGCAGGTCCGTGTGGACGGCTCCCGCGTCCACATCAATCCGAACCACGTCACCCTGGCGCTCAACAAGCCCAGGAAAGTGCTCTCTGCGATGGACGACCCGAAGGGCCGTTACACGCTGCGCGACATCGTGGGCGACAAGTACGACCGCATCTTCCACATGGGCCGACTGGACTACGATTCCGAAGGCTTGATCCTCATGACCAACGACGGCGAGCTGTCGCAGCACGTCATGCACCCGAAGTACGAGGTCGAGAAGACCTACGTCGCCACGCTCGAAGGCAAGATCTCCGGCACGGTGTGCCGCCGCCTCGTGACCACCGGCGTGCAGCTGGATGACGGCTGGATCAAGCTCGACCACTGCACGATCCTCGATTCCTCGCGCGATCGTACGCTCGTCAGGGTCGTGCTGCACTCCGGCAAGAACCGTATCGTGCGCCGTATCTTCGGCTCGATCGGCTTCCCGGTCAAGCGTCTGATCCGCACCCAGATCGGACCGATCAAGCTCGGTGACCTCAAGGCCGGTTCCTACCGTGTGCTGTCACCGGTCGAGGTCCGTTCGCTGTCCAAGGAGGTCGGCCTGTGATCCGCGTCGCCATCGACGGCCCCGCCGGCGTGGGCAAATCGTCCACGTCCAAGGCACTGGCCAAGTATTTCGGATATGCCTATCTCGACACCGGCGCCATGTATCGCGCCTGCGCGTGGTGGTGCCTGAAGCAGGGCATCGATCTGGACGCCGAGACGGTGGACGAGCGTGTGGTCACCGAAGCGGTGGGGGAGTTCTTCACCGGAGACCACTTCGACATCTCCGTCGACCCCGACGACCCGAAGGTCATGGCGGACGGTGAGGACATCTCCGAAGCCATCCGCTCCTCCGAGGTCTCCACGCACGTCTCCAAGGTGTCGGGCATCATTCCCGTGCGCAACGTGCTCATCGCCGCACAGCGCGCCTACATCGCCCGTGAGGCGTCGGCCGATTCGTTCTCCGGCGGTCTTGGCGTCGTGGCGGAGGGACGTGACATCACCACCGTGGTGGCGCCCGATGCCGAGGTGCGCGTGCTGCTCACCGCCCGTGAGGAGGTTCGTCAGGCCCGCCGTTCCGGTCAGGCCGTGGGCGGCAAGGGCGTCGGCGCCGAGGATGTGGCGGCCCGCGACAAGGCCGACTCCAAGGTGACCAGCTTCCAGACGGCCGCGGACGGCGTGACCACCGTGGATAACTCCGACATGGACTTCGAGCACACGCTGGATGTGCTCATCGGTCTGGTCGAGGAGGCCATCGAGAACCAGGAGTACGAGCAGTACGCCGCGAACCTGCGGGATTACGAGCTGTCCGAAGACGACGAGAACCTGATCAACGGCCGTGGTGTCGAGGTCGGCACGCGCAAGGCCGGTCCCAAGCCGGTGGGCGTGCTGGCCGTGGTCGGCCGCCCGAACGTGGGCAAGTCGTCGCTGGTGAACCGCATTCTGGGCCGTCGCGCCGCGGTGGTCGAGGATACGCCCGGCGTGACCCGCGACCGCGTGAGCTATGACGCGGAATGGGCCGGCACCGACTTCAAGCTGGTGGACACGGGCGGTTGGGAGGCCGACGTCGAGGGCATCGAATCGGCCATTGCCTCGCAGGCGCAGGTCGCCGTGCAGCTGGCCGACGCCGTGGTATTCGTGGTGGATGGCCTTGTGGGCCTGACCTCCACCGACGAACGCATCGTGAAGATGCTGCGTGCCGCCGGCAAGCCGGTGACCCTTGCCGTCAACAAGATCGACGATCAGGCCAGTGAATACATGGCCGCCGAGTTCTGGAAGCTCGGTCTGGGGGAGCCGTACGCGGTTTCCGCCATGCACGGTCGTGGCGTGGGCGATCTGCTTGACGTCGCGCTGGATTCGTTGAAGAAGGCCGAGAAGACCTCGGGCTTCCTCACGCCGTCCGGGCTGCGTCGTGTGGCGTTGGTGGGCCGCCCGAACGTGGGCAAGTCGTCCCTGCTGAACCAGTTGGCGCACGAGGAACGCACCGTGGTCAACGACCTTGCGGGCACCACACGCGACCCGGTGGATGAGGTCATCGACGTCGACGGCGAGGATTGGCTGTTCATCGACACGGCCGGCATCAAGCGCCGTCAGCACAAGCTCAACGGGGCGGAATACTATTCCTCCCTGCGCACGCAGGCCGCCATCGAACGCGCCGAGCTCGCGCTCATCCTGTTCGATGCCTCCCAGCCGATCTCCGATCAGGATCTGAAGGTGATGTCCACCGCCGTGGATGCCGGTCGCGCAATCGTGCTGGTGTTCAACAAGTGGGACGCGATGGACGAGTTCGACAAGCAGCGTCTGGAACGCCTGTGGATCACCGAGTTCGATCGTGTGACCTGGGCCCAGCGCGTGAACCTGTCCGCCAAGACCGGATGGCATACGAACCGTCTGGCCAACGCGATGCGTACCGCGCTCGAATCGTGGGATCAGCGCATCCCGACCGGCAAGCTCAACGCCTTCCTCGGCAAGATCCAGGCCGCCCACCCGCACCCGTTGCGTGGTGGCAAGCAGCCGCGCATCCTGTTCGCCACGCAGGCATCCACGCGCCCGCCGCGCTTCGTGATCTTCGCCACCGGCTTCCTCGATCACGGGTACCGCCGCTACATCGAACGCTCGCTGCGCGAGGAGTTCGGCTTCGAGGGTACGCCGATTCAGATTTCGGTGAACATCCGCGAGAAGAAGCAGGTCGGCAAGCGCAAGTGATGGCGTGCGCGGCTTGCCGCATGGCGTTCTGACGCTGGCGCGTGGCATCGCATGCGTGCTATGCGATGTCGTATGAGTGCTGCATGAAACACGCTGAGATTGCAGGTGCGTCTCATGCGTGTCTCATATGCGTGTCTTGTACGTCTGTGACGTCGCATGGCGCGTGCGCATCAGAACACTCATTGCGCGCGTAAAAACGCGTTATGCGGATGACACGAATAGAGATGCGCGCATAACGCGCAATGCGTGTAATGACGCGTAATGCCGCCGTGTGATGACGCGTGCCGTGTAGAGGATTCGACGTATATTTGCCGTTTACTCACTGCATGTTCGCGCATGTTCGCCGCATATGTATTTTTGGAATAGTGGATTCCGAATTGTGAGATATTCGGTGGATGGTGTGCCCCGGCAGCTGATTTTTCGACAAAATACGGCTGCCGGGGCACACCGCGTTATGCGTCCGTATCATGCCAAATCGCAACAATGGCGGATTTCTGCGGTTTTCGTGGCCAGTGCTCTGTGCCCCGCCAGACGAAAAACCGGGTTCAAAGCGGTATCGGGGCACAGGGTGTGCCCCGATAGACCGAAAACAATGGTTTTGGGGCTGCGGGGGCACACTGCGGGCACACCGCGGGGAGCACAGCCGCCCTGAGCGTCGTTGGTCTCCGCGAGACGGCTGGACAGATTACCTGTGCCCAGGGTATACGCGTCCAATGCCCCGTACCTGAACTCGTTGACTAGTATCCCGCGCCAAATAATTCGTTGAATATATTCCGCACCTGCATCCGCCCGTAAAGGCTCAGAGATCCGGCGTTGCCTGCGCGATCACACCATTGGCGAGCAGCTGATAGCAACGCTTCGACGGGTGGAAATTGTCGTATGCCCAGAACTCGGCATCGGTGAGTCCCGTGTCGTAATGGGTCATGTCCACGAACCGCACATGTTTGGCGGCGCAGATCTCCTTGCTGATGGCGGTCTGTGCGTCCGTCATGTTGAGAATCGCCTTGCGCAGGGTGTGTCCGAGCGCCGGCGAACGGTACACCTGTCCGGAGCTGATGACCACGACGCGTGGGCATAGCGCTTTCGCCTCGTCGATGGCGGCGGTCAGGTCGGAGCGCCATTCCTTCGGGCTGCGACGGGCCATCAAATCGTTGGATCCGGCACACAGCACCAGCAGATCAGGTTGTTCCTTGACCTGCGGCAGCAACCGGAACCGCACGCGCCGCATCGTGGCGCCGAGCTTGCCGTAAGCCACCCATCGTACCGGGCGTTCGATGGTATTGGCCAGGACCCTCGCCATATCCGGCACCAGGCCTTCGTTCTGGTTATCGACGCCGCAGCCCACGGTGAGCGAATCGCCGACCACGACGAGCGTGAACGGCCTCTCCGCCTGCGGTACTGCGGTCATGCCGGCGTCGGCACTGGTACCGGTATCGGTGCTGGTCGCGTCCATGGACGACGCTGCATTGCCGTTTCCGGTCGAGGCCGTTCCGTGATACTTCTTGTTCCTATTCGGCGCCGGCACCAATCCCCGACGTTCGCCGTCCGGCTCGGGCGCGAGCTTGACGGTATGCTGCGCGACCAGGGCCTCGGTCAGCGCAATCGGCCTTTCCCACCACGACAATGACATGTTCCATCCCCTCGATAATGCATGCGCATGGCCGCACGCGCTGCTGCCAGATTCTAATGACGGCGCATGAATATGGATTCATTATGCGGCATGTTCGTTGACTGTGCCTATTGAAGGCTGACACCATGAAAACCATGGAAAACATCGGCATTAAACGGATCTACGACGAGCCGTCCCCGCAGGATGGATATCGGATTCTGGTTGACCGTCTGTGGCCGCGTGGCGTGAGCAAGGAACGGGCGGCGCTGGATCTATGGATGAAGGCCATCGCGCCATCGCCTGAGTTGCGTCGATGGTTCGGCCATGATCCGGAGCGGTTCGATGAATTCGCCGAACAGTACAGGCGGGAGTTGGACGCCAACACGGAAGCGGTCGATGAGTTGGAGCGTGTTTGCTTGGAGCACGATGCCGTCACCTTGTTGTACGCGGCCAAAGACCCCATCGTCAACCATGCGGCAGTGCTGCGGGAATATCTGGAGAATGACCTTCCGCGTTAATACGCATCAGCGTGCGGCCGTATGGCTGCCCCACTGCAGCACGACAATACCGACGATCATGATCGCCATGCCCAACCACATACGCCAGTTCAATGGGTCCTGGAAGGCGAAATGCGCGATGATCGCGGTGGCGATGATGCCGACGCACGACCATACCCCGTATGCCAGCGCGGTGGGCATGCCGCGGTCCAGCACCATGGCCAGCAGGAAGAAGCAGACGCCGTATCCCACAATCACAGGCACCGCCCACGCGAGTTTGCTGAATCCCTCTGAGGCGCGCAACGACAACGTGGCCGCCACCTCGCAGAAAATAGCCCCGAACAGCATCAGCCACGTCAACACCATACCCATCTCCTTCCCGCGACTGCGCTCCAAATCAGCCATGACAGTATCAGCCCGCATTGGACAAACGTATTGGATAAACCGGCATCATCCGCGGAACGGGAACGGCAGGAATCCGTCACTGAACGGCAGGAAGCCACCGCTCGGCTGGGCGATGAACATGTGTTCCCGCTCGGTGTATTTGCTGTTGTTCGACATGATAATCCTTACTGTTTTCCTGCTGGCAATGTGCGCGAATCGCCTGAGAGACAACCTGTCTCCTTTGTTATTTGGATTTGCGTGACATATTGCGGATAAGCGATGTGTAACGGCAAGGCGTACTGTACATCTTCTGCTTGAGGGACTGAATTCAACGACATTCCAGATAACGAGGAATCAGACGGGTGGGGTGGCAACGTATGCGAGGTGCTGAGCTTGGCGAGTGGCATCTGTGCTTGCCCAAATGTAGTCCATGGGATACAATAGTGATATGGAGATTAAAACCACCGACGAATTCGACAACTGGCTCAAGTCCCTCAAAAACAGCAAGGACCGCAACCGGATTGTCGCGCGCATCAGACAATGTGCGCTCGCCGGCAGGCCGGTCGGCGACATCAACACCGTCGGCGAGGGGTCTCCGAGTTCCGCTACCACTTCGGTCCCGGATACCGGGTCTACTTCGCGCAGAAGGCGGACGTGCTCATCCTTCTGCTCGCAGGAGGCACCAAACGCGGACAGCAGACCGACATCGACCACGCGCACGACCTGCTCAGAACACTCAAGGAGGAACACCAATGGTGAACATCAAGGACTGGGACGCCAGCGAATACCTCACCGGCGAACAGGACGCCATCGACTACCTCGATGCCGCAGCCGAGACAGGAGACCCGAAACTCATGCAGGCCGCCATTGGAGATGTAGCTAAGGCCCGCGGCATGGGACAGATTGCCAAAGAGGCGGGCGTGGGCCGCGAAAGCCTCTACAAGAGCCTCAGCCATGACGGCAACCCCAGCTTTGCCACCATTCTCAAGGTTGTCCATGCTCTTGGCGGGCGCATCAGCATCCAAGCCATCTGAAAACAAGGGCCCAAGCGATTCGACCGATTGCTCGACAGGGTTTTATGTCTGGTCGCGCCCATCGTCGCGCCTGTATTTTCTGAACTACCTGCCTCATCGTGGCATGTGACATCGCGACACGCGATGAATTTGTGTCAATCACGATTCATGCTAGATTAGCTGACTGTTGCTTTTGCAGCATCGGGCCATAGCGCAGTTTGGTAGCGCACTTGACTGGGGGTCAAGGGGTCGCGGGTTCAAATCCCGCTGGCCCGACCGGAAAGCCCGGAATCTCAACGATTCCGGGCTTCATTGTTTTTGCTTGAATCGTGTTTGGACACGATGGGACACGATGAAATACGCGACCTCGGACCGAAACTGCTCCCGACCATCAGATGAATCCCAGTCATTCCGTGTTGCGGACGGTATCGACTGGGTAATCGAGAATCATGTGGTCAATGTCCTCAGATTGTTGGAATTTGAACGATTTGAATGGTCTGGCATGCTGTGGAATCGTGTCTGTGGACACGCTTTCGGACACGATTCTGACACAACGCACCGCGACACGCCCCGAATCACCGGCATGCCGCGATTTCGTTCGATGAATTTCCTTATCCGATTTCGTCGACTGCTTGCGGCTGCCGGTCCAAGTCGTCTTCTCCCATCACGAAGGGCGACGTTGCATGTTGCAATGCGTTTGGTACAATTGAGAATGCTTTGTCCCGCAAGGGCGAGGCTCCAAGTCGCCGGGGGTATTCCCCCGGCATTCCTTGATTCGTCGTCTCGTCAGGGGATTCGGTTGAGTGAATTGAGCGTCTTCGTGGACGAATCCGGCGAATGGGGTAAGTTGTCCGAATATTACCTCATCACACTGGTATTCCATGTGCAATCCGAACCCATAGCGGTGCATATCGAAAAATACGAGCGACATCTGGCCGATTCGGGTTTGCCGGACATTCCGTTCCACGCCGGACCTTTGTTCAACGGACATGACGACTACGAGAATGTCCCGTTTTCGAATCGCAAACGCTTGTTCTTCGCGTTTTTCACGCTCGCCCGCAATCTGCCGTTCCGATACGTGACATTCGCACATCGCAAAAGCATGTTTGACGGCAGCAGAACCAGGTTCGAGGCGCAGCTCAAACGCGATTTGGCGAACTTCTTTCTGTCCCATCTTGACGAGTTCCAGTCATACGAGACAATCAAGGTGTATTACGACAACGGGCAGCAGATCGTCACGAATGCGTTGAAAGCCTCCATCGGCTACGCGTTGTCCAAAGAGGCCGTCGTATACCGAGACGCGCAGCCCAAGGACTACCGTCTGGAGCAGGCGGCCGATCTGATGTGCACCGTCGAGCTGGCCGCGTTGAAGTTCGATGCCGGCGAGGATACCGCCACCGACCGGAAGATGTTCAAAAACCGTCGCGACTTCCGCAAGAACTATCTCAAGATCCTGCGCCGCAAGCAATTCTGATACCGAGCTGGATGCAGATTCCTTCGCTGGCGTGGTCCTACAAGGCCGTTTGCCTGACCGTCATTCCGATACAAGAGCTTGGAGAAATGTGAGGCGTGAGTGGTGTGATTGCGGGATTGAATTCTCTTTTCTAGGGGCTTCCTCATATGAGGAAGCCCCTCCTTTTAAGAACGTTGGCGCAGCAACGGCACGATGTCCCGCAGGGTGACGTGACCGTTCGGGTCGGGCGTGAGGCGTTTCTGGTGGATCCATGTGCGGATGGTCGCGGCGGGCAGCCGTATGCCGGCCTTCGCGCATTCACCGCTCAGCTGCTTGGGCGTGCCCTTCTTCTCCGACTTGGCGAGCCGGTCGAGCAGTCGGTCGGCGGCGTAGGTGCGGTTCATCTCGGCGCTGCAGGAACGGCATTCGCCATGTGGGCGCGTGATTCACCCCAGACGATGCCGTTGGACATAACGGGTATGCGCCGAACGCCGCCACATTCACTGCTCACGCCAGTCGGCCGGCAACATGTACCATCGGAAACGAGCAGTGTCAGCGAAAACGAATGAAGGCATGCGGATGATTGATTTCCATACGGCAAGACTGTTGACTGCATGGTCTATCGGTGTCGCTCCATCTGGGATTTCCGAAACTGGCCGTGCAGGCGAAGATGAGTTCATAACCACATGCATCTCAACAGATCATCCAAAGAAACAGGCCGATTACCTCGTGGATAGGAGACGACTCAAAGTTCACCTTCTACTGTCGTATGTACCGGAACTGGATGGGCCGGACGACCGTTCCTCCATGCTGCCGATTCGAGATAACGGAGGCGACGAAGAGGGATTCCACACATTCTGCTCCGTCTATTCGAGAAAGAGCACGGAGAATCTGCTGACGTACTATGCCCAGACGATTAGACAACCTTTCTTCAACATCGAGGACACCAACCCTGACCTCACCGAAAGGGAACTGCGAAAGTGTCTGCTCTGGTGTATCTACTATGCAAAGGTCAATACAGAATACAAACCTTCGAACTCCTACCTCTTTTCCAGAAAAGCGTATTTGGGAATATGGGGCGTCATTGACAAGATTCTCGACATCCTACTGAAACCGATTTGGACATTCCTTTAGACTCCCTACGACTCATCCATTGCAATTGCGTTATCGTAGTGGCTTGTCTTATGTAGGGGGATGGGTGGAAGGAGGCCGTATGACCGTAGACAATGACATTCCGAATTTTTGTGAAGGGCTGGCCGGTCAACGACCGTTGATGCGCCGGTACCTGGCATTCCAAGGATGCTGGCTGGCATCTCGGTGCTACAGTGGGACCGTCATACGGACATCCGGTCAATGCGGATTGCTTTCGGCATCGTCGCCGACCGGTGGAAGCAGTAAGGGGTGCGGTTATGGTCAGTTTCGAGCAGGTCAGGGAGTTCGCCGATAGGCATTCGGGGCGTGCGCGGATCATCGAGCACGAGATGGCGATCGTCGATCTGGAATCCGGCGCAAAGGTGTTCGATGTCACCAAGGCGGCAGCCACCTACATCGTTGAATCCAAGGAGGGCGTGTTCGCCGTTGTCGCCTCTGCTGCGGGGCATCTGAAATGGCGACAGCTTGGTCGCGCGCTGGGTCTGCATCAGATTCGTCTTGCTTCGCCGGAACTTGTCAGGGAACGTACCGGTTACGACGTCGGCACGGTGGGGCCGCTGTTTCTGGATGACGTGCGCATGTTCTTCGACAAACGGCTTCTGACGCATGACACGGTGTACTGCGGCACCGAGGACGCGCATCACACGCTCGCCATCGATCCTCGGCTCATCGTCGACAATAACGACATCGCCGGCTATTTCGACAGCGGCGAGTTCCTGAAACAACCGGAAGAGTAGTGTTCTACGTCAGAAATTCGTTGATGAGATGACTGCCTCTCGGTCCTGCTTTGCGGGACAGCTCGGAACAGTTCGGAACAGTTCGGAACATCTCCGTTGACAAAGGAAGCCAACGCATAATCAGCGAACTTCCGGCGCGGGGACTGGGGCAGAATACCCGCAGAAAGGATGATTCGATGATTGTTGACCAGCGCATCGATGATGGCACGCCGTTCGATTGGGGCCGGACATCGGCCGATTACGCGAAATACCGCGACATCTATCCGGCGGAGTTCTACCGGATGATTCTTGACCGCGGCCTATGCCGCGACGGCCAGCGTGTGCTCGATCTCGGCACCGGCACCGGTGTGCTGCCGCGCAACATGATTCGGTACGGTGCCACTTGGGTCGGTACCGACATCTCGCGGCAGCAGATCGACCAGGCCCATCGCCTGTCCGCAGGCATGAGCGGCATCGAATACCGGGTGTCGTCGGCGGAGGACATCGACTTTCCCGATGGGTCGTTCGACGTGGTCACCGCGTGCCAGTGCTTCTGGTATTTCAATCATGAGACGGTCTGTGACAAGCTGCATCATCTGCTCAAACCAGGCGGCCGACTGCTCGTGATGGTCATGGAATGGTTGCCATTCGAGGACGCGATCGCCGGCGCGAGCGAACGGCTCGTCCTCAAATACAGCCCCAACTGGAGCGGCGCGGGGGAGCGCATGCATCCGATCGACATCCCATCGTGCTATACGGACTCCGGTTTTGAGCTCGTTCATCATGAGGAACGCAAACTGGAGGTGCCGTTCACGCGGGAGAGTTGGAACGGACGGATGAAGGCGTGCCGGGGCATCGGCGCATCGCTTCCGCCCGAGCGGATCGCCGCATGGGAACAGGAGCACATGGCGATGCTCGAGCGCATCGCTCGCGGATGCTTCGACGTGCTGCATTACGCCGCGCTGGCCGAATTGAAGAGAATCTGACTGCCGCGGCTGCGCACATCCGCGGCGGCCGTGATGTCGGTCGAGCCGTCGCCCTGCGTGGCATGACGGGCGCGGCCACCGGAAATATGCGACGAACGTACGCAATGGACGGGAACCGTCCCATTCACCGATTATTCACGACCGTACGGGCCCGCCCACGCGCGCACCAAGGGCATAAGGCGCTAGACTGAGGGGTTATTGCAGTACGAAAGGATCACAGTGACCGCATTGAACGATGAAGCCCAGCAGAGCGTCGCATCCGCGCATGCAGCCGGTGTGCACGACGCCCCGAACGCATCCGATGCCTCATCCGGCGCATCCGCCCCGGCCGAGGCGCCCGAGACAACCGTCACGGACGGCCCGGTGGTCGGCGCCGACGAACAGCCCGCCGCCGCGCAACAGTCCGAACAGCAGCAGGACAACGCCCCGGACGACGTGTTCGAGCATTCCGCAGCCAAAATGCGCGAACACGGCATGAGCGAGACCGCCATCAACCAGTTCGAACGTCTGTACAACGTCTGGCGCAACGACGAGGGCACCAGCTGGATTCGCGAGGACGACGTCGAACCGCTCGGCCACATCCCCAGCTTCCACGACGTCTACGAGACCATCAACCACGACAAGGCCGTGGACGCCTTCGCCAAAACCGCGTTCATCAAGCTCAACGGCGGTCTGGGCACCTCCATGGGACTGCAGAAGGCCAAGTCGCTGCTGCCGGTGCGTCGTCACAAGGCCAAGCAGATGCGCTTCATCGACATCATCATCGGCCAGGTGCTCACGGCCCGCACCCGTCTGGACGTGGAACTGCCGCTCACGTTCATGAACTCGTTCCACACCTCCGCGGACACGATGAAGGTGCTCAAGCATCATCGCAAGTTCAAGCAGAGCGAGGTGCCGATGGAGATCATCCAGCATCAGGAGCCCAAGCTTGTCGCGGCCACCGGAGAGCCGGTGAGCTTCCCACAGAACCCCGACCTCGAATGGTGCCCGCCGGGCCACGGCGACCTGTTCTCCACCATCTGGGAGTCCGGTCTGCTGGACGTGCTCGAGGCACGCGGTCTCAAATACCTGTTCATCTCCAACTCGGACAACCTCGGCGCGCGCCCGTCGCGTACGCTGGCGCAGCACTTCGAGAACACCGGCGCACCGTTCATGGCCGAGGTGGCCGTCCGCACCAAGGCCGACCGCAAGGGCGGCCACATCGTGCGCGACAAGGTGACCGGCCGTCTCATGCTGCGCGAGATGAGCCAGGTCCATCCGGACGACAAGGCCGCCGCGGAGGACATCGCGAAGCACCCGTACTTCAACACCAACTCGATCTGGATTCGCATCGACGCCCTCAAGGCCAAGCTCGCCGAATGCAACGGTGTGCTGCCGCTGCCTGTGATCCGCAACAGGAAGACCGTGGACCCCACCAATCCGGACACCGAGCAGGTGATCCAGCTGGAAACCGCCATGGGTGCCGCCATCGGGCTGTTCAACGGCTCCATCTGTGTGCAGGTGGACCGCATGCGGTTCCTGCCGGTCAAGACCACCAACGACCTGTTCATCATGCGGTCCGATCGCTTCCATTTGACGGATACCTACGAAATGGAGGACGGCAACTACATCTTCCCGAACGTCGAACTCGACCAGCGGTACTACAAGTACATCCGCGATTTCGATGAGCGCTTCCCGTACGACGTCCCCTCGCTGGCCGCCGCCAACTCTGTGACCATCAAGGGCGACTGGACGTTTGGCCGTGACGTGGCCATGTTTGCCGACGCCGTTCTGGAGGACAAGGGCGAACCCAGCTACGTGCCGAACGGTGAGTACGTCGGTCCGCTGGGCATCGAGCCCGACGACTGGGTGTGATCCGGGCACAATCGCAATGTGATTCCCGATACGACTGCGTGCGTGTATGGTCGGCCTTACGCGAGAACGCGAGGACCGGCCATACAGACCGGCCATACACGCACACACGCGCGGGATTATGCGGAAATGCGCAGAGGAAAACAACAAAATGACGTTATTTTTCGGGAAATGTCGTCAGCCACCGAAAAAACACTCTAAGATGGAGGAAGTGCGGGATAACACTTGCACACTTATAACGAAACATTAACTATACGTGAGGACTAATGGCAGAAGGAACAAGCGGACGTCGGCGTTTTTCCGATAAGTGGGGCAAACACGAGCTCGATGTGCTGGCCGTATTGTCTTCCGCGTTCCCGCAATGGCTCACGTCGCGCCAGATTGCGCAGCGCGTCAAGGCCTACGCGGATTCGTATGGCGAACTGGCCGATCAGGCCGCCAAAGCCGCATTCGCCAAGCAGTTCCAGCGCGACCGCGCCAAGCTCGCAGCCATGGGCATCGCCATCGAGTCCCGTCAGCCGGAATACTCGTCCAAGTCGGAGGGGCAGGATTTCGCCTCATACCGGCTGCAGCTGGGCGATGAGCCGCGCATCCGCCCGATGTTCGAACCGGAGGACATGCCGGTGCTGGCCGCCGCCAACTATCTGGCCCGTTCGATGTCGATCTCCTCCGAACCGGACCAGTCGCAGCTGACCCAGCACACCTCGCGCACCACGCCGCGCGTGCCGCAGACGCCGATTCCCGGCCTCGGGCTTGACTCCATCGCGCCGGGCCTTGGCACCCAGCCGATTCCCGACTCGCTGGTCAAGGTCATCGATTCCCGCCGTTTCGCCGCCACCGTCGAAGTGGATGGCGAGCACCTCAACGTGGCGTACACCGATTCCGATGATCTGGCCATGTACGTGCTCGAGCACCCCGGCGCCACCATCGTCAGCCCGCAGGAGGCCGTGGACGCCTATCACCGCCGTCTGCACGCCGCGAGCCGGTTCACGCTAGCGGATGAGTCGGTCAGCCCGGTGAGCGCGTCCGTCGTCTCCCCGTCGATCAGCCGAGATGTGAGCGAGCCCGGCGACCCCGAGTCCATCAAGGCTCAGAACAAGAAGAACGGCTCCGCGTTCCAGACCGGTAGCGAGGTGGATCGCCGCCTGCGCCTTATGCTGTTCCTGTCCGCCCATCTGGGCGAGGAGTTCTCCATGGGCGAGCTGGCCGAACGGTTCATCGGCAAGCCCAAGAACGACGATGAGCTCAAGAAGCACATCAACATCATCCACAAGGACATCAACACGCTGACCACCGTGTCCGATGACGGGGAGATGGCCGGCAGTCAGTTCTTCGACATCGACTGGCCGCTGCTCGACTCCGAAGGCATCGTGTCCGCCACCAATTCGCTGGGATTGGAACGGTTGGCCGGCATTTCGCCGCAGTATCTGAGCATGCTCACGGCATCCGTCAGCTACCTCGCCCATTCGCCGTTGCTGCCGGACAAGCAGCGCAGCCAGGCCGAATCGCTCTACCTGCGTCTGCGTCGGCACGTCACGCCCGGTCAGACCCCGTGGCTGAGCCTGACCGGATACGAACTGGAGCCGCGTAGCTTCTCGCTGGTCAAGCGTGCCATCAACACCGACTCCCTGCTCGACATGGAATACACGGACGGCACCGGCCGCACGCGCCGCAAGCTTGTGGCGCCCTCGAAGATCTTCATCGACGAGGGTGTCTACTATGCCGCTGTCTATACGGACGTCGGTGCCGCGGCCCCGAAGGACAAGAAGGCCTACGTCTCGAAGGACACCAGTATCGACAAGGCCACCGGCAAACCGCGCGTCTGGCAGGTGCTGCGTCTCGCCCGCATCGAGAAGGGTGAGCTCGTCAAGCCCACCAAGGAGATCGATGTGCCGAACGTGCCGGTCAACGAGCTGCGCAAATGGAGCTTCGACAACGGTACCGAAGCGGTGTTCATCACCGATCAGCGCGACCTGCCGTTCATCAAGACTCTGCCCGGCGCCACCGTGGAGCATTGCGGCGCGGGGGAGAAGGTGCATTTGACCGTGTCCTCCGATTCGTGGTTCGTGGCCTTCTGCATCGCCCATGCGCGGCACATCACCGCCGTGGCGCCGGAGACGTTGCGTACGATGATTGTGGCCCGCGCCGAACGCGAACTGAGCATCAGCGACAACAAGTAGAGTCAAGTGGTAAGTCGAGCAAGTCGAGAAGTAGAGTGAGGTAGGGAGAGCCCATGCCGTGGTGGATATGGCTGATTCTGGCCTTGTTCATGCTGTCCATGATTGTCGCCGGACTCATCTATGCGGGCATCCATGGATTGCGGGCGCTCCATGATATGTCCGGTGTGGCCGAGCGTGTCGGCGAACGGCTGGCCGCCATGGGTGAGCCTGATGAGTCGGCTGATTCGGCCGTCGAGCCGCCGCTGTTCACCCAGCCGCTGAGCAAGGCCCAGGAGCGTTACGCCGAGACCTATGCGGCGGTGTTGCGTCGCAGGGCCGCCAAACGTGAGCGCCACACACGGGCATGGAGCCGGTGGAAACGGTTCAACGACTAGACATTCGCTAGACATTCGTCAGGTCCGGCATACCGCACATACTCGGGTACCGTAAGACATGCGGCAACACACGAGTGCAGAGGTACGGCACAGGCATGGCACACGGGTACATGGGTACACGGGTACACGAGCGGCTTCGCCGGACCGGCAGGAAGGCATCATGGCACGTCACCATCACAGCAAGGACGACTCGCAAGCATCGAACCTCAGCCCTGCGCAACGGTACGCGGCCTTCCAGAAGACCAAACGCCAGCGCGACTCCGTGGCGGCGCGGTTCGCATCCACGTTGCCGTTCGACCTCGATGACTTCCAGCTCGAGGCCAACGACGCGCTCGAGGCCGGCAGCAACGTGCTGGTGGCCGCACCCACCGGCGCCGGCAAGACGGTGGTGGCCGATTTCGCCATCTATCTGGCGCAGGAGCGCAACGTCAAGGCCTTCTACACCACGCCCATCAAGGCGCTGAGCAACCAGAAGTACCATGACCTCGTGGATGTCTACGGCCCGGACCGGGTCGGCCTGCTTACGGGGGATACGTCGATCAACTCCGAAGCCGACATCGTGGTCATGACCACCGAGGTCCTGCGCAACATGCTGTACGAGCGTTCCTCCACGCTCTCCGCGCTCCGGTACGTGATCCTGGACGAGGTCCATTATCTTGCCGATCGATTCCGCGGGCCGGTCTGGGAGGAGGTCATCATCCACCTGCCCAAGTCGGTGAAAATCGTGGGCCTGTCCGCCACGGTGTCCAACGTCGAGGACTTCTCCAACTGGATCGCATCGGTCAGGGGCGATACCAAACTGGTGATCAGCGAGCACCGGCCGGTGCCGTTGGAACAGCATGTGCTGGTACAGGCGGACGACCACACCGAACCCGAGGTACTGGACCTGTACCGTCGCGATGACAAAGGCGAGCAGACGACGAAGCTCAACGCCACGCTCGTCAACCGCCTCGACCAGCTGGACAGCAAAGCCGCGCGACGCCGCGGACAGGAGCGCCCGGACAAGCGCAAGGGCGGCAAGTCGCGTCATGGCCGCGAGCCGAAACCCGAACGGTACACGCCCCGCCGCTGGGCCGTGGTGGACGAGCTCAACTTCCTGGACATGCTGCCCGGCATCTACTTCATCTTCTCGCGCAACGGGTGCGATCAGGCCGTTGAGCAGTGCATCAACGCCGGGCTCGAGCTCACCACGGACGCGGAGGCCGTGCGCATCCGTCGCATCGTGGACGAGATGGTGGCCGGACAGCTCACGCAGGAGGATCTCAAGGCCCTGCACTTCTCCAAGTTCCGATTCGCGTTGGAGGAGGGATTTGCCTCGCACCATGCCGGCATGATTGCCCTGTTCCGTCAGATCGTCGAACGGTTGTTCGAGGAGGGGCTGGTTAAGATGGTGTTCGCCACCGAGACGCTGGCCCTCGGCATCAACATGCCGGCCCGTTGCGTGGTGGTCGAGAAGCTGGAGAAATTCGACGGTACCGGGCATGTGCCGCTCACCCCCGGCGAGTTCACGCAGCTGACCGGTCGCGCCGGCCGCCGCGGCATCGACACCATCGGCCACGCCATCGTGGTGGACCATCACGGATTCGTGCCGGCCACAGCTGCCGCGCTTTCCTCCAAGCGCGTGTACCCGCTGCATTCGAGCTTCCGGCCCACGTTCAACATGGCCGTCAACCTGCTTAATTCCAGTGATTACGAGACCGCGCGCGTGACGCTGGACCAGTCCTTCGCCCAATGGGAGGCCAACGAATCGGCCTGGCAGCTCGAATCGCAGATTTCCACGCTCAAAACCGCGCTGGCGGGGTACGAGCAGGCGTTCCAGTGCAGCCACGGCGATTTCAAGGAGTTCATGACGCTGCGCATGGAGTTGAGCTCCATCGAGAAGGACGGCCGGCGCAAACTCAAGCACGAGGTGTTCCTCACCGATCAGGAGCGCAGCAAGGCCTTCCGCGATCTGGAGACACATATCCAGCAGCTGCGCAAGGCCGAACGCGAGCACCCGTGCCGCGACTGTCCGGATCTGCAGCAGCACCTCAAATGGGGTCATCGTTGGGCCCGTGAGACGCGCGAACTCGAGCGGGTGACCGACCGTTACGATTCCCGCACCGGATCGGTGGCACGCCAGTTCGATCGCATCTGCGACATCTTGTGTCAGCTCGGGTACCTCGACCGGCGCGACCATGAGGACGGCCGCGTGGACATGACCCTGACCGACAAGGGCAGACTGCTGCGCCGCATCTACAGCGAGCACGATCTGGAACTGTGCGAGGCGTTGCTTGCCGGCACGTTCGACAAGCTCGACGCCAACGGTCTGGCGGCCGTGCTGTCCGCGTTAGTATACGAGGCCCGTCGTGGCGGGGAGGGAGAGCCCCGGCATTATCCGGGCGGTGTCTCCGGACGCATCGCCATCGCCTCCTCCAAGCTCAAGGGCGTGTGCGCACACATCGATGCGCTGTGCGAGGACAACGGCCTCAACGAGCTTGCGCAGCCCGATTTCGGCATCGTGGACATCATGTACGAATGGGCCGATGGCGGCTCGCTGGCGGCCTGCCTCTACGGCACGGATATGACCGGCGGCGACTTCGTCCGCACGGCCAAGCGCCTGGCGGACGTGCTGCAGCAGATCGCAGTGGCCGGGCCGTTGCCGTTCGCCGGGGGAGAGGCTTTGGCGGACACCGCCAAGGAGGCCGCGGATCGCGTCAACCGCGGTGTCGTGGCGTATTCCGGCGTGGACTGATCGGGGACCGTTGCGTGGTTCGCCGCGAATCACCCTGATTCGGGCCCTGATTCGTCCCAGTTCGTTCCGGTTCACCCGGTTCGACCCGGCAAAGGAATAACGGTCAAGTCCGAACTGTTGCGTAGATTGGTACGGTTACGAATTATTCAAGGAGGACGCCGATATGGCAGAACGCAGCCTCAGGGGTATGAGCATCGGTGCGAAGTCGTTGGAGTCGGACGACAATGTCGATTTCGCCGCACGCAAGGATGTGGCGTACGTATGTCCGAAGGGCCATCGCACCATCCTGCCGTTCGCCGAAGGTGCCGAGGTGCCGGACGAGTGGGAGTGCCGTTGCGGCGCCGTGGCCCATCGCGAGGGCGATGCGGACCGCGAGGGCGACGAGATCGCCAAGCCCACCCGCACGCACTGGGACATGCTGCTGGAACGTCGTAGCGAAGAGGAGCTCGCGAAGCTCCTCGAGAAGCGACTGCAGATGCACCGCGACGGTTGGATTCCCGACTACGAGTGACGGCGAGTGACGGTGTGAGGGGCTGACCGGCGGCACGTATTAAGCGAATTACGTAGTAACGCTCGGAAGGCTCTGCCGTTCATCGGTGGAATCGTTGGAATCATCGCACGGTGAACAACACGTGAACCCAATGCCCAGTCAAAGCGACTGGGCATAATCATTGCTGGTAAAGTTCGCGCCAGTGCATCACTGGCGTGCGCGGCGCCCACGGGCGTCGCATGATGTTCGAATCGCGACAGGGGAGTAGACCTCAATGGCACAGCACCCGATGAACGTAGTCCTGCTGGATCTCGACGGCACGCTGACTAAATCCGACGGCGGCATCATCGCCTCCGTCGTCAAGACCTTCGAAGCGCTGGGCAGGCCCGTACCGGATGACGAGGAGTTGCAGCGCTTCATCGGCCCGGCCATCATCGAATCGCTGCAGCGCAACCATGTGCCCGAGGACGAGCTGGACCGCGCGGTGGACATCTACCGCAGCTACTACGCGGACAAAGCGGTGTTCGACGATCCGAACGAGCCCGGCAAGAAAGTGCCCGGCCGTCTGGTGAACGTGGTGTTCCCCGGCATCCGCGAACAGCTGGTCAAGCTGCGCGAGGACGGGTACTATCTGGCGCTGGCCAGCTGCAAGCCGGAGTACCAGTGCGTGCCGATCTGCGAGCACTTCCACCTCACCGAGCTACTGGACGGCATCTACGGCGCTTCCAAGGACAATTCCCGTCTCGACAAGGACCAGGTGATCCGCTACTGCTTCGATAAGATCGGTTTCGACGCCGCCGCAGGCGACAAGGCGTTGATGATCGGCGACCGGTACACCGACATCGACGGCGCCCGCGCCTGCGGTCTGGACACCATCGGCTGCCGTTGGGGCTACGCGCCTGCCGGCGAGATGGAGGAGCACGGCGTCTACGAAATCATCGAGACCGTGGACCAGCTCGAGGATGCCGTCAACCGGTACTTCCAGACGCACTGAGTTGCGCGGATTGCCTGTGCGCCGCGGCTGTGGCATAGGGCGTTGCCCCGCGTGGCTTTGCATGGCTCTTACTGCGCCGCATGGCATTTGCTGGCGGTCAGTGTGGGTGGCTTTCCTGATTTGCAGGAAAGCCACCCACAAGTCGTCTCTAGCTGATTACCTGGACTGCCCGGACGTTCCAGAACGCACAATGATGTGTATGTCGGCCCGTTCTTCTTATTGATGGCAGTGCCGTGCAACCCGATGCATCCGGCCGTGGCACGATGAACTTCATGCAAACGCAGGCGGATAACGTTGTAGTGGCCGGTAATACGGCATAGACTATGAAGTGAAGACAATCGACGTCTCAAGAGAAGGGGGCCAATAATGTCCAATCCTAATCCCAATCTCAATGTCAGTCCGGTTCCGCAGCAGCCGATTCCTCCGGCCGGTTCTCCGCAGTACGCGGCTCCGGCACCACAGCCCGGTGCACAGCCGCAGTATGGCGCGCCGCAAGCCGGGTATCAGGGTGCTCCGGTTGCTCCCGCCTATCCTCAGCAATATGCCCTGCAGGGCTACCAGCAGCCGAATCCGACCGACACTGGTTCGTTCGGTTGGGCGGTACTCGGCTTCTTCATCCCGCTTGTCGGCCTGATTCTGTTCCTCGTGTGGAAGAACGAGAAGCCGCTAAGCGCGAAGAAGGCCGGCATGGGCGCGTTGGTGTCCGTCATCCTTACGGTTGCGCTGTATGTGATCTTCATTGTGATTGGCATCTTCGTGGCGATGTCGTCTGCATCCTGATTCAAAATCCGTTTTTGACATGCTTTTCAGCCGATTGCCCGGCAGTACATTGATGAAGATACTGCCGGGCAATCGGCTGATTGTGTCATGTGCGGCGTAACCGATGGGCTGATGTGCTGCCGCCCGTCGTTCACGACAGCACGCCGACCGCCGCCAGAATGAACAGGACCAACCCCACGACGAGATCAAACACGCCAACTACCGTGAATATGATCAGCATGATCTTCGGACCACGTTCGCCCTCCACGAACCCATCCGACGGGTTGAACGGATCGTATTTGACGACGACCCATTCTCCGACCTTATAT
>NZ_JFAO01000034.1:0-40668 GCF_006408945.1 Bifidobacterium sp. UTBIF-78 | reverse complement strand
CCCCCGATTTTGCATTTGCGTCCCACTCTCATTCCAGCTCACTTGTCTGAGGATTATTGAGGAATGGCGGAATTCCAAGGATTCGGAGTTCTTGTCAGTGGGACGGAAATGCAATTTCGCCGGTATTGCACTTGCGTCCCGAATTCGAGTGGGACGGAAATGCAGAATCATTGATTTTGCACTTGCGTCCCAATCCTGAGCCACCAATCCTGAGCTGCTATGGAGCCGTATCGAGGCCTCTGCGGCTCCTGATCATGCGGCGCCACGGGCACTTGACGGTCGTTGGCGGAAGAACACGTCATGTGTTCGGATCTTTGGGTATTCGGCGGGGTGGAGGTTTCGGTGCGGCATGCTGGCGAGCCCACTGGTTTTGACCGCACGCCTGCGTAGGTTGGTGGTATGAGTGAAACGCCTGATATCAATGACGCAATCAAAGATTTTCCGCGCCGCAAGGCCCGTACGCTGCGGTTCTCCTGCGGCGCCCCCCGTTCCGCACGCGTGATCGGCGACGGCTCGCGCGCCTTGTTCCTGCGCTCGGACGGCCCCGAGGATCTGGTCACCGCACTGTGGATGAGCTGGTTCGACGCCGCCGGCGAGCATCACGAGACCAAGCTCGCCGACCCGCGCGACCTGCTGGGCGCGGTCGCCGACAGCGAGGACGTGCCGGCCGAGGAGCGGGCCCGCCGCGAACGCGCCCGTGAGGGCGGCACCGGCATCGTCGGCTACTCGGTCTCCGACGCCGGCAATCGCGTGGCCTTCACCATCAACGGCCGTCTCTATCTGACCGAGATCGGCGAGCAGGCCACGGACGGCGCGCCCGTCGCCCGAACCCGCGAACTGGCCGGCGCCTGGCTGGACGAGGACCCGCAGATGTACGCGCCGGTGCTCAATCCGCGCATCTCCCCTGACGGCACGCATGTGCTGTACACCACCGGCTCCTACCTCATGCTGGTGGATATCGGCGATTGGCCTGACGACGCGGCGGATGCCGACGATGTCATCGTCGAGGAGCCGGCAGGCGAGGTGGCCGACGGCGTGGAGGTCGAATCGGATGCCGTCGAGGAGGCGCTGAGCGAGGGCCTGTACGGCGAGGATGACGAGGATGCCGACGTCGCCATTGACGCGGCGGATGACGACGCTGTGGCGCTCGACGACCGCATCACCGCGATCTATGGCGTCTCCGTGGAGGACGAGGACGGCAATCCGGCCGAAAACACCTGGAAGATCGGCCTTGCGGAGTTCGTGGCCGGCGAGGAGATGGACCGTTACGACGGTTTCTGGTGGTCCCCGGATTCCCAGCATGTGCTGTTCGAGTCGTTCGACACCGCCGACGAGCCGATCTGGTACATCAGCGATCCGGCCGATCCGGAACAGCCGGCCGTCGGCCGTCGCTACCCGCGTGCGCTGACCCGCAACGCCGACGTCTACCTCACCGTCATCGCGCTCGCGTTCGACGAGGATGACCGGTACGTCGGCATCACCGCCAACGCGGATGTGGAATGGGACCGCGAGGCTTACGAATACGTGGGCGCCGTGAGCTGGAGCCGCGGCCATGACCCGCTCGTGCTGGTGCAGAACCGCCGTCAGACCCGCGATCAGGTGTTGGAGGTGGCCGTTGCCGCCGCCGAAGCCGACGATTTCGCCGCCGCCGATGATTCCGTGGAGTCCGCTGAGTCGGCTGATTCCGCCGATTCCGTCGCCGATCAGCCAGCGGCATGGCCAGCGCTCGGCGCGACCCGCGTGCTGGAGGAACACGCCAACGACCAGTGGATCGATCTGGTCGCCGGCACCCCCGCCTTCACGCCGGACGGTCGCTTGGTCTGCGCGCTCAACGACATGGAGGCCGACACCAACCGTCTGACCGTGGACGGCCGCCCGTTCACCCCCGCCGGCTGGAACGTGCGCTCGGTGCTGCATGTGGATAACGCCGGCGTCGTCGCCGTGGTGCAGCGCGAACCCGATCTTGCCGGGCCGATGCCGGACGTCTGGCAGGCGCGCGGCGGTGAGCATGATGCCCGCAGCTTCGACGTGGTGCTCTTCGACTTCGACGACGCCGTGCCGCCTACCCCGTACACCACGCGCCCCGGCGTGTGGACCGCTTCGTGGGGCTCGCGAGGCGTGGTGCTTTCCGGCCGGGATATGGACCACATCCGTGCGCAGATGACGCACAGCGTCGGCGACGGCCTGTCCGCCGACATCGCCAATGACGCCGACACCCCCGGTTTCACGCCGAACGTGCACTTCACGCGCCTCGGCGAGCACCGCCTGTACACGGCAATCGTCGCGCCGAGCCCGTCCAGCCCGTACGCGCATGCCGAGAAACTGCCGGTGCTGATGAAGCCGTACGGCGGCCCCGGTTTCCAGCAGGTGGTGGATTCCCAGTCGTACTACTACGAGAGCCAGTGGTGGGCCGATCAGGGCTTCCTCGTGGTCACCGCGGACGGCCGCGGCACCACCGGTCGCGGCCCGGTCTGGGATCGCGCGATCTTCGAGGACATGAAGGATGTGACGCTGGCCGATCAGGTGGAGGCCGTGCAGGCGCTGCCGGATGCCGTCAAGGCGCTCAACGAGGCGGCCGATTCCGGTGATGCGGCGACCTCGACCATCCCCGCCCCAGATCTCGACAAGGTGTGCATGATCGGCTGGTCGTACGGCGGATTCCTCTCCGCACTCGCCGTGCTTGACGCGCCGGACGTGTTCAAGGCCGCGTGCGCCGGCGCCCCGCCCACCGACTGGACGCTGTACGACACCCACTACACCGAGCGGTATCTGGGCCTCGACCCCGAGGTGTACCGCCGCAACGGCATCATCCAGGACGCGCCGAAACTCAGCCGTCCCTTGATGCTCATCCACGGGTTCGCGGACGACAACGTGACCATCGCCCACAGCCTGCGCCTCTCCCAGGCGCTCATGGCCGCGGGCAGGCCCCACACCTACCTGCCGCTCACGGGCATCACCCACATGACCAACGACGAGACCGTGGCCGAGAACCTGCTCACCCTCCAGCGCGACTTCCTTAAGGACGCCTTGGCGTAGGCCGTCGCGGACGGGATGCCGTGGGACGGCCGCGACGATACACCATCGCGCGGCCTGCCCAATAATCCCCGTCATCCCGTCGTCTGCCCTAAGATGGGTGGCATGCAGGTGACGATGATCGACGAATCGAAATACGCCGAAACCATGACGAATCTGGTGCTGCCCGCCCTGGCCCAATGCCGGGAGGAAGGGTGGTTCGACCCGTCGTCGGCCGAGCGCGCGGCCGGTCTGGAGCCGTTGGCCGGCGAGGCCATCGGCGGCGGGCATCCCGGCCAGCTGCACTATCTGTGCTACGACGCCGCCAAGTTCGACGCGATTCGCGAGCAAGGGGCGACCGCCACCTTCCGCGGAGCCATCGTCATCAGCCACGGATTCACCGAGTTCGCCGACAAATACAACGAACTCATCTGGTACTTCCTGCTCGCCGGCTATTCGGTGTGCGTGCTGGACCATCGGGGCCACGGCAAGTCCGCCCGCAACGTGGACAACCACTGCATGGTGTGGATCGATGATTGGCGCCGGTATGTGGTCGATCTCGCCGCCTTCTCCCAGACTATCGGCCAGCAGTACGCGGCGGGTCTGCCGATTAATCTGTTCTGCCATTCGATGGGCGGCGGCATCGGGGCCGCGGTGCTCGAGCAGTATCCCACGCTGTTCGACAAGGCCGTGCTTTCCGCGCCGATGATCGCCCCCGCGACCGGTATGCCGCTGCCTGTGGCCCGCGTGCTGGTCAGCGCGCTATGCGGGCTTGGATTCGGCAGGAAGCGCGTATTCGGACAGAGCGACTTCACCCCCGAATTCTCGATGAAGGGCAACGAGGGCGCCTCCGAAGCCCGCGAACGCTGGTATTTCAAGCTGCGCTGCGACAATCCGGAATACCAGACGTATTGCGCGTCGTTCGAGTGGGTGCGTCAGGCGCTCAAGCTTAGCCGGGCGCTGCTCAGCCCCTCGGCATGCGCCGAAGTGGAGACGCCGGTACTGCTGTTCCAGGCGGGGAGGGACATCTGGGTGCTCAACAAGCCGCAGAACCGGTTCATCGATCTCATCAAGGACGGCGGCGACGAGGCGACCCTGGTCCGGTTCCCCGAATCGCGCCACGAGATCTTCTCGATGCCCAACAGCACCTACAAGCCCTATCTGGAGCGGATTCTCGCCTTCTTCGACGACCCGATGATCGCCAGCGCCTCGTACTGATATCGGAGGCGATGCGGCGGACGCTGTTGGGCCATAGCGGTTCCCCTCCTTGAATGGAGCCGTTTGAGTTTCGGGTTTCTCGCGTCCTTCCTGGCTAGCGGCTCCCTCCTTGAGGGGAGCCGTCGCCGCAAGCGACTGAGGGGAGAGGTAGCGAGCAAAGGAGTCAATATAGCCGTCATCGGCCCCGACTCAACTACGTAGCCGAGTGTTGCTCTTCACCTAGAGTTCACTTTGCATCCATCTTTCGGTCCAACGCATTTCAGTCGGCGGGAGAACAATGGAAGTATGGGCATCATGTCTTCTCTTCGCCGTCGCGCAGTTGCGGTCGCCGCTGTGATCGCTGCCGCCTCGTTTGCGCTTGCCGGTTGCTCTACTCAGCAGAACGAAACCAATGGTAACGGTGCCTCCGACACCAACACACAGACGTTCACCCCGGCGGATGGCAAGCCCACCGCCACCCTCTCCGTGGCCTCCGGCTCCGAGAACAAAGAGGTCGCCGCGGCGATCCAGAAGGCCGCCGACCAGTCCAAGGTGGCCATCACCATGCACTACATGGGCTCGCTCGAAATCATGAACGCGCTCAAGAAGGGTGGCGAGAACTTCGACGCCGTCTGGCCCGCCTCCTCGATGTGGATCTCGATGGGAGACACCAAGCACATCGTCAAGGATGCCACCAGCACCTCGACCACCCCGATCGTGTTCGGCATTGCCAAGTCCAAGGCCGTCGAACTCGGCTGGGCGGACGCCAACGGCACCACCAAGCCCGTGAAGACCACGGACATCATCGACGCCGTCAAATCCGGCAAACTCAAGTTCTCGATGACCTCCGCCACCCAGTCGAACTCCGGCGCCTCCGCATACCTCGCCTTCATGACCGCCCTGCGCGGCGGCGAGGGCCCGCTCACCGACGCCGACCTCGCCAACCAGACCCTGAAGGACCAGGTCAAGACGCTGCTGACGGGCGTGGACCGCTCCTCCGGCTCCTCGGATTGGCTCAAGGATATGGTCGTGGCCAACCCGGACCGCTTCGATTCGATGGTCAACTACGAGTCGCTGGTCATCCAGGCGAACAAGACCCTCGAGAAGAACGGCCATGACCCGCTGCTCGCCGTCTACCCGGCCGACGGCATCGCCATCTCCGACTCGCCGCTCGGCTACGTGGACCGCGGACAGAACCTCAAGTCCGCCTTCGACTCCTTCGCCAAGGCGCTCGCCGCCAAGGACTCCAAGCTGGAGTTCGAGCGCGCCGGCCGCCGCACCGGTCTCGGCGGCGTGCTCGCGTACGCCTTGGACAGCAAGGTCAAGGAATCCTTCCGCGCCGATTGGGGCATCAACACCGACGGCTCGGCCCTGAAGACCATCGCCCTGCCCGCCGCGTCCGTGATCAACAGCGCGCTCAACGTCTACCAGACCGCGCTGCGCAAACCCAGCTGGACCGTGTGGGTGGTGGACTACTCCGGTTCCATGTACGGCGAAGGCAAGGACGGCGTGATCAAAGGCCTCAACGCCGCGCTCGACCCGGCCCAGGCCAAGGCCTCGTACATCGAGCCCGGGGACGACGACGTGAACATCCTCATCCCCTTCGAATCCGAGGCGCACAGCCCGATCAAGGCCAACGGCCAGAACACCGGCAAACTGCTGAACGAGGCGCAGAGCACCGAAGCATCGGGCGGCACGGACATCTATCTCGGTCTTGAATCGGCCCTCGAACAGTTGCCGGATGAGTCGGAGGCCGCCAAGTACACCACGGCCATCGTGCTCATGACCGATGGCCGTTCGGAGACCGGCAGCCGTTCCCGCTTTGAAAGCGACTACAAGAACGACAATCTGGACCTGCCGATCTTCTCGATCATGTTCGGCGACGCCGATCCGAGCCAGCTCAAGGAACTTGCCACGCTCAGCAATGCGAAGGTGTTCGACGGCCGGTCCGGTGATCTGGCCTCCGTGTTCCGTCAGGTCAAGGGCTTCAACTGATGGGGCAAGCGATGGGCCGTTCGGCGGGACGGTCGCTTGACGGACCGGCCCACCCGCTGATGGGTCGCACGACAGAGGGGAGATAAGCATGCTGCAGGTGATATGCGGATTCGTGGCCGGACTGCTGTTCGCCGGATTGGGCTTCTGGCTCGCCGGCGGCGGCGTGGTGGGCCTCGTGGTGGCCGTGGTGCTCGCCGCGCTCGGATACGTGGCGGCCTCCACCCTGACCGAGCCTGAGCGCCGCATCGGCAAGATGCTCGCCTCCGCCCTGCCCAACGGCCAGAAGGCGGCGGACGCCATCGACGCGGCCAACGCGCGGCTCAACAACATCAACATGCTGACCCGTCAGGTGCGCGACCCTGTGGTGCACAAGGAAGCCAACGACTTCGTGGTGGCCACTCAGGATCTCGTCAAATACGTGACCCGTGACCCCTCCGCCTACCAGACGCTGCGCCATTACATCACCGTGTACGGCGAGCAGACCGAGAAGCTGCTGCGCTCGTACGTGGACGTTGAGAGCTCGGGCGCGCACGACCAGATCGCCAAGGCGCGTCAGGAGACCATCGAGGCGTTGCAGGTGCTCGAACAGACCGCGGCCGGCGAGCTGAGCCGGGCCGTGAGCTCCAAGACGCTCGGCATCGCCGCGGATTCCGACGCCATCCAGCGGCTCGCGCGCATGGACGGGTACGACACGGATACGGCCGTCGCCGAGAAAGCTGCATCGGCTGCATCGGCTGCATCGGCTGAAGCGTCCAAGGAGCCCAGGGAAGGGGCACAATGAAACTCTCCAAATCGAAGATCATCGGACTGATCGCGCTCTTGGCGGTCGTGGCCGTGGTGGGCGGCACGCTGGTGTGGCGGCAGGCACAGCCCAAGCCGGCGGCTCCCGTCGAGCAGGTGAAGATCACCGGATACCTCGGCGGCGAGAAGATCGGCCTGTTCGACGACCCGAAGTTCCAGGAGGCCGCCGCCAAGCAGGGCATCGACATCGACTACCGCAAGGCCGGTTCGCTGGCCATGATGGACGCCGACCGTTCCGGCATGGACTACCTGTTCCCCTCCTCGCGCGCGGCCGTCGAATACGGCAACGCCAAGGGCGTCAAGGCCGAGCAAAGCGACATCGCCTTCAACTCGCCGATCGTGCTCTACTCGCATAAGGCCGTGGTGGACGGGCTCGTCTCCGGCGGGCTCATCACCAAGGACGGTTCCGGCGCGTACCACATGGACATGGCCAAGGCCGTCGAGGCCATGAAGAGCAACAAGACATGGGCCGATGTCGGCTATCAGGCCGGCTACGGACAGTTCCGCATCGACTCCACCGACCCGGTCCAGTCGAACTCCGGCAACGAATACGCGGCGCTCATCGCCACCGTGCTCAACGGCGGACAGCCGGCCACGGTCGATTCCGTGACCCGCGACAGCGCCACCATCGCCGACATCTTCGCCAAATCAGGCTGGATGGAGACCTCCTCCGAGGACTCGTTCAACCAGTTCCTCACCTTGGGCGTCGGCTCCAAGCCGATGATGGTGGGCTATGAATCGCAGATTCTGGATCTGGCCGTGAACCAGCCGGACGCCTTCAAACAGATCAAGGACGACGTGGTCATCGTCTACCCGACGCCGACCGTCTGGAGCACGCACACGCTCATGGCGCTGGACGACAAGGGTGTGAAACTGCTCAACCTGCTCAAGACGCCCGAAATCCAGAAGCTGGCGTGGGAGCGTCACGGATTCCGCGCCGCCAACTTCGCAGGCACCGACTCGATCAGCCGTTTCGGCGTGAACGGCACGCTCGACCAGATTCCGGCCGTTTCCGAACTGCCTAACAATGACGCCATGCAGAAGCTCATCACCACACTCCAAGGCGTCCAAGCCAAGCAATAACAACAAGAAAGAAATCCAATCATGGCCAATCAAATCACCCTCGCGGACCTCGCCAAGGGCAACTCGCCCGTCACCAACCCGATGCTCGCCACCCAGTCAACTGGCGGCGATCTCGTGCCCAGCCCCTCCGAGGCGCAGGCCGTCGCCGCCCTGACCCCGGACCAGCAGATTGCCAAACTGCCGGCCGCGGACCAGCAGACGGTCAACCAGCTGGCCGGTCAGATCGACTTCACCCGCGACGGCATCGAATCCAGCTACGGCAAGGACGCCCAGCGCGCCACCTCCACGTTCGCGGACGAGATCCTCTCCGACACCCGGTCCAAGGACACCGGCGAGGCCGGCGAGCTGCTCAACACCATGCTCGTGACCATCGATGAGGCTGAGCTCGGCGGCTTCCGCAAGATCCCGATCATCGGACAGGTCGCCGTCTCCATCGACAAGTTGCGCCGCCGCTACCAGAAGGTCGACTCGCAGATCGACGAGATCATCACCAAGCTCGAGCGCGCGCAGGCCAAGCTGGTGGCCGACATCTCGATGTATGACACGATGTACGCCCAAAACGCGCAGCAGTACCGCGAGCTCAAGATCACCGTGCTGGCCGGCAAGAAGGCGCTCGCCGACTTCCGCGCCAACCAACTGCCGGCACTCGAGGCCGAGGCGGCCAAGAGCGGCGACCCGATGCAGGCCCAGCTGCTCAAGGACTTCAAGTCCAAGCTCGACCGCTTCGAGAAGCGTCTGGACGACCTCGACCGCATCTCCGTGGTGACGTTGCAGACCGCCCCGCAGATCAAGATCATCCAGAACGCGGACCAGACCATCGTGGACAAGATCGACACCACCATCTCCACCACCATCCCGGTGTGGAAGAGCCAGATGGTGATCGCGCTCGGTCTGTCCAACCAGCGCAAGGCCCTCGACCTGCAGAACAAGGCCGACGACGTGACCAACAAGTTGCTGCAGAAGAACGCCGCCGCTCTGCACAAGGGCGCCGTGGACGCCGAGAAGGCCAACCAGCGTTCCGTGGTGGAGATCGACACTTTGGAGAAGATCAACTCCGAGCTCATCGCCACCCTCAAGGAGACCGTGCAGATTCAGCGGGAAGGCAAGGCCAACCGCGAGGCCGCCCAGGTCAAGATGCGCCAGATCGAATCCGACCTCAAGCGCGCCCTGCTGGAGAACGCCCAGCAGATGTGACCTGATTCACGCGGGGCCCGTTTATGACTTCATGCATGACGGGACTGAGGGTGACAGGATCGGTGACGGAGCCGGGTTGACGGAGCCGGTCGCGATATCGAAATGCCGGACAAGGGCGATGCCTGCGTCCGGCATTTCGGCGTCTTGGAGCATGTAGAGTGGCCCCGGAACCGAGAATTGGGGAGGTGCGGCGCATGGCGAACGATGGCAGCGGGCAGAAAGGCTCATCGACGGCGGCTTCGGCTGGGACTTCGGCTCCGGCCACGACTCCAACCACGACTTCGGCCGCATCGGGCGGCCATGTGGTCTCCGCGCGCGCCACGACGATTGGGCTTATGGCCATCCTGCTGTGGAGCTTCATGGCCGGCACGGTGCGCATCGTGGCCGAGGACTTCGGCGCCACGCTCGGGTCCGCGCTGATTTACACCGTCGGCGGCATCCTGCTCCTGATCTTCCGCAGGCCCGCGCCGATCCGGCAGTTCCCGAAGAAGTACCTCATCGTCGGCGGACTGCTGTTCATCTTCTATGAATCGTCGATCTCCCTCTCGCTGGGGCTGGCTTCGACGGCCGCATCGTCGGTGGAGGTCAGTCTGGTCAACTACCTGTGGCCGACGATGATGGTGCTGCTTGCCGCCGGGGTCTCCCACCGCCGCCATACGGTGCTCAAGGTGTTGCCCGGTGCGGTGGTGGCCACGGTGGGCGTGGCGCTCGCCGTCGGCGGCAATTCCGGGCTTGACTGGCATCTGGCCGCCACGCACATCGCGGCCAACCCGCTGCCGTATGCGTTGGCGTTCATGGGAGCGTTCGCGTGGTCCATCTACGCCGTGTTCACGCCGGCCATGGCGCATGGCGTGGACGGTACATCCCTGTTCTTCCCCTGCGTGGCTGTGGCGCTGTGGATCATCCATTTCGCGTCCGGGCAGGGCATGCCGGCCACGACTCCGGGGCCTGTGGCCTGGCTGTTCGTGCTGCTGGCTGCCTGCGCGATCGGCGGCGGATACGCGTGCTGGGGGTACGGCATCCTGCACGGTTCGATGGAGCGGCTGGCCATCGCCTCCTACGCCACGCCGGTGCTGTCCACCGCGGCCAGCGCGGTGCTGTTGGGGCTGGCGTTGTCGCTGCCGTTCTGGTGCGGTGCGCTGCTGGTGGCCGCCGGCTCGGTGCTCAACTATCTCGTGAGCGCCCGCAAATAGGCCCCACGCTCGACGCAGCTACTTGATGTTTCCCGTGAAACAGGCCTGAGGGTAGTCGTTGTATCACCGCTGACCTTGCAGCGATGCGCCGGCCGGTGTTGCGACGGCCCTATTTCCCGCGTCGCTCGGACGGCCGACGCAATGGGTCCAGCAACGTATTCGGGTCGGAGATGCCCAGCATGCTGCGGCCGCCGGTCGAATCGGGGTGGCGGGCCAGAATCGCCAATGAAATCGCGCCCGGAATCATGATGATCGCCGCCATCGCGGCCAGTCCCCAGCTCACGAACGCGCCGAGGCATATCAGAATGACCGCCACGGCAACCACCGTGCCGATGATCGTCAGCCGTGCCCGGGCGGGGCTGGACTCCTTGGTCCATGTGCCCGTACGGGGCTTATCGGCCGTCGTGCGCCTATCGGCTTCCATATCGTGTCTCTGTGCGCCGCCTGCGTTCGTCCCGCGCCCGTTGCTGCCATGCGTATTGCTCATAGTCTCCAGCATATTCCCGTGGAAAGTCATGTGTCTGGAGCCGCGAGGCGTAGTAACGTTGGCCGCATGAGCGAGAACGTGAGCAACGCAGAGGCCAGCACCCAGACCGCATACTTCGCCGGCGGCTGTTTCTGGGGTCTTGAACGGTACTTCCAGAACATCGACGGCGTTACCGACACCACGGTCGGCTACGCGCAGTCGACCGTCGAGAACCCCACCTATGAGCAGGTCTGCTCCGGGGCGACTGATGCGGCCGAAACGGTGAAGGTCACGTTCGACCCGTCTCGGGTGAGTCTGCGTACGCTGACGCTGCTGTTCCTCGAGGTCATCGACCCGTTCTCCGTGGATCGTCAGGGCGCGGACGCCGGCCGTCAGTACCGTACCGGCCTGTTCTACACGGACGGCGCCGCTGGCGAGGCGCAGAAGGCCGTGTATATCGCGGCGCTTGAGCAGCTGGTGGATCGCCAGCCGCAGCGCCCGGCCGTGTTGGTCGAGCCGCTACGCAACTTCTACCCGGCCGAGGCATACCATCAGGATTATCTGGTCAACAACCCCGGCGGTTACTGCCATGTGCCGTTTGCGGCCATCGCCAACGTGAAGCGTCGCCAGAAGTATGTCGAGAAGATCTGGGATCTGACGCTTGAACAGTTCGCGGTCACACAGAACGCGGCCACCGAGCGCCCGTTCGTCAACGAGTACGACCACGAGTTCGAGCCGGGCATCTATGTGGATATCGTCAGCGGGGAACCGCTGTTTTCCTCGCGTGACAAGTTCGATTCCGGCTGCGGCTGGCCGGCGTTCTCACGGCCGTTGAGCGCCTCGCTGCTCACCGAGCATGAAGACCATCGCATTCCGGGCCGCGACCGCATCGAGGTGCGTACGTCCGAGACGCAGATTCATCTGGGCCATGTGTTCGAGGACGGCCCGGCCGATCGCGGTGGCCTGCGCTACTGCATGAACTCCGCCGCGCTGCGGTTCGTGCCGCGCTCGCGAATGGAGGCTGAAGGCTACGCCGCTTGGATTCCGGTCGTGGACGGTGAGGCTGGTGCTGTAGATGGCGGTGCTGCTGTGGAGGGCGGTGCCAAGTCGTGAGCATGGAGAACGGCACAGCCCCGATTGCCGATTCGGCCGGTTCGTCGGAGGCCCCGCGGTCGCAGAGGAAGCCGGCGAAGCGCGAGGATGAGCGTACGGTGGCGGGCGGGCATCGCATGATGCGTCGCGCCGACCGTGAGGTGACCGATCCGGAGCAGATTGCGGGGATCATCGCCGCATGCGACATCGTCGAGGTGGCGTATGCGGATGCCGAGGGTCTGACCATCGTGCCGCTCAATTTCGGATTCGACTACGAATGGGACGATGGCGGGGACCGGTCCAGCAGGGATGCCCGGCAAGCTCACGCTGTGGTTCCATTCGGCTCCGCGCGGCCGCAAGCTGGACGCGATTCATGCCGCTGTGGATGGGCGTTTGCCGGTCGCCTTCACCATGCAGACCGATTGCGAGGTGGTAGCTGGGCGCACCGCGTGCAATTGGGGTGAGGCATTCAAGTCGATTGTCGGCAACGGTGTGGCGACGCTGGTCGAGGATTTGGACGAATGCCGTCACGGCCTGCAGGCGCTGATGGCCCAGCAGGCGCACATGCCGCATGTAGAATTCACCGACGCGCAGGTGCGTAGCGTCACCGTCTGGAAGATCGAAGCCACCTATCTTACCGCCAAGGTGCGCACCAAGCCCGCGCCCGTACACGAGCATCGGCACGCGGGACAGTCCGCGCAGCCGTATGCTTGGTAGGTGTCGGCCGCGTTTGTACAGTATTTCAGCCACGATGATGATTTGGTCGGTGTTCCGTCCGTTTTCGGTCAGGAAAGGCCTACTCCTGACCATAAACGGACGCCGTGTGGCTCTTGAACGTCCGGTTGTGGTCGGAAGAGCGTCACTAATGACCGCAACCGGACGCTTGGCGGCCTTCTTTGCGCCGCGGAAATGGAATTCCGTCGGTCGCGAGGCCGCCTCACCCCGCCAGATGCCGGTATAGCTCCGGGTCAAGTGGCCGCGCGAGCCTCAACGTGGACAGCGTGACGTTCACCGTGCCGGTTCCGTCCGCGTTTGGCTTGGTGGTCAGACGTGGATTGTCGAATGCGGAGACATGACCCACGTAGTAGTACTTGCCGTCCTTCGCCTCCGCCTTGCGCATGACGAACAGCGGCACGAAATGCGTACTCTCCCATTCCATGGCGTCACCAGCGCCTTCGCGCACCCAGCGGAACTCCGGTGACTGCGGGGTACGCCCGTTCTTGCTGAAGTACTTCATCTCCTGGGCATTGAGGAATTCATCCTCGTACTGACTGGCAGCGTATTTCACGAAGATCGGCATGGTGCCGGTCTCCTTGTCCAGCAGATAGCCGCCGACGTTCTGCGGTGTGTTCTCCTTCCTCCACCCGCACAGCCGCATCACGTCAGCCAATGAATACTTGCGTTCGTAGAGGAACGCATGGTCGAACGAACGCTGCTTGTCCTGCGCCTCGCGGAACAGGTCGCGGCAGTTGACGAGCCCGACCCGCACGGTATCCGCAAGGAACACCCGGAAGGTGCGGTTTGCCGCCAACATGGCGGAGAACCGGTCGCTCAGCCGATATCGGCGTTCCCCGGAGCCATCTGTGGAAGCCGATTCCTCGATCAACGGCAGATTCCCGAAACGCTTTCGATTCGGATCGGTGAAGTACGAGTAATCCAGCACACGCAATGCGGAGTCGAACTGCGCATCGGACAGGTCAGCCTGCGGGAAGCCGCGCTGAATGGCGGCCATCAGCTCGTTCCTGCTCATCGGTTCCGATGCTTTCCAGACGGCTGTGGTACCGGAGACGTCACCGATAGAGGGCCCATCGACCCCGGTCTGCTCATCCGCAAACTGGCACAACTGCGACAGTACCACCAGCTCATGCGGCCTCAGGCCCGGCAGCAGCAGTTCCGTCGCCATCTTCAGCACCGCGTCTTCGATATCGGACACCGGCTCCAACTGGTCCAGGAAACTGCCCTTCTCCGACTGCCCGCCGCGCTTGCGCCCGCTGAAGCTTTTCTCGCGCGATCGCACGAAGTCCAGATAATTGCTGCGTTTCGACGCCAACGTGAACGGCAGGGACGGGTCGAAGCGATAGACGTCCATCAGCATGGGGATGCGTCCGAGCTCGTACCTCATCTGCCGGTACTGTTCGGACAGCCTCTTCATGTCGGACCAATCGGCCGTATCCAACGACCGCAGCACCCGCTCCTTGGCGATGGGGTCGAAGCTGATGGACGACAGTCCGATGGACCGGCGCTGCAGATTTTTCCGCGCGATGTCACGATCGCCGGTATTGCCGTACAGCGCAACGGGGATGAGGAAGTTGTTGGCGTAGTTGCCGATGAAATCGATGACCACAACGCTGTCCTTGTGCGGGAACTTGCGCAGGCCACGGCCAAGCTGTTGGGTGAAGACGATGCTTGATTGCGTGCTGCGGAGCATGACCACCTGATTCAGCGCGGGGATATCGATGCCCTCGTTGAACATGTCCACGGTGAATAGGTAGTCGAGCTCGCCGGATTTCAACTGGCGTACGTATTCCTTACGCTGCTCTGGCGAGATGGTACGGCCATCCGCATCCTTGCTGGTCACGGCTGCCGTCCGATAGAGGCGTTCATCCTGCTGATTCCACTGCTCGTTGAACAGGCGGGAGAGTTCGTGCGCCTCCTCCTGCCGGCTGCAGAACACCAGCCCGGTGACCGGAATGTTGTACTGTCCGTATTCCTGCAACTTGTCGATGATGTAGCGCACACGTTCTTTGGTGGCGAGCTGGCTGATCTCGTACTTCAACTGGGCCGCGTCCTCGGCAGTGGTCGTGCCGTTGGCGACTTGAATACGGTGGCTCTCCTGGTCTGCGTCCGCGTCCGAACCGAGATATTCCGCGACGCCATAGTAGTGGAACGGGCAGAGTATGTCTTCGTCCAAGGCCCGTTGCAGGCGGATCTCATAGGCGATGTTATGGCCGAAAAGCTCGAAGATGTTGATGCCGTCGGTGCGTTCCGGCGTGGCCGTCATGCCCAGCATGAAATCGGCGTCCTTGAAATGGTCGATGACCTTCTGATAGCCGTCGGCGCCGGCGTGATGCACCTCATCGACCAGAATGTAATCGAATTCGTCCGAAGCGAACTGGGCCAGCACCTGAGGCTGACGCATTGTCTGTACGGTGGCGAATACATAACGACGATCATGCTGTTTGCTGGTGCCGGTGTACAGGCCCAACTCCTCTTCGGAACAACCGAGAACCTTGCGGTACGATTCCATCGCCCTGGTGAGGATCTGCTGTTGCTGGGCGATATACAGCATGCGCCTGGGACGGTAGTCGCGGACATCGAATGCGGAGAGGTAGGTCTTGCCCGTACCGGTGGCCGAAACGATGATTGCGCGGTGCTCACCTTGTTTGCGCAAGGCCTTGAGGTTGGCCAGGGCCTCCCGCTGCATCGCATTGGGCTGGATGTCACGGCGGCGCTCAAGGGACTCCAGAATCGTGCGGCGTGGGGGAGCGTATCGCTTGAAATCCTCCTCGTATTGGCGTATCCATTCCTCGGTGAGCGGCACCGAGTCGCGTACCTGCGAGTCGATCTCCTGACGGAACTGGTCCACCAAGGTGCCGTCGGCCAAGGAGGAGACCTTGAGATTCCATTCGCGCTGCCGGCTCAAGGCGAATGTGGTGAGGTTCGAGCTTCCGACGTAGAGATCGTAATATGGGCGTCCGTCCTGCATATGGCGGGCGAACACGTACCCCTTGGGATGGAACGGCTGGCCTTGTGGGTTGCCGGCGGTGAGCCGGCTGGGTGTGCCGGAATCACCAGATTCGTCGGAGTCGTTATGTTCGACCCAGATGCGTACGTCGATATCGGCCGTGCGGCCTAGGTGCAGCAGTTCCCAAAAAGCCTTCGGATCGTTGAAATGATTCTTGGTGGAGGTAATGATGCGGCTGGGCGTGGCGTTGCGTGAGGGAGCGCCGTGCGATTGCGGCTGAGCGGCATTGGCTGAGGCGGTGGTTCGGGCGTTGGAGTTGACCCGATGACTGCGGAAGTCCTCGAACAGGCTGAGGATTGCCTCCGACGATACAAAGGCAACGGACATGTCAAAAGAATCGCTGGTGGCGAGCTCGCGTCTCAATTCGCCGTCCATGGTCAACCCATCCGGCCTGTTGGAGATGAGCGCCGGCGCATATGCACCGGGAGCGTCTTTGCGTGATTCGATCAGACCGGACGCCACGTCTTCGAGGATGGACTGTGTGCCGGAATCGTATGATGCATCGTGCGCGGGGCCATCGGCGACGGCTGACGTGCAAGGCATAGGGATTGGGGATGCCGGAGAAGCCGGGAAGGCCGATGCTGCTATGGCTTGGGTGCTGGACGGTTCCATGTCTCATCGCTTTCGAACGTGCGGGGAATGTAATCGGCTGGTCAGCCTTGGTCGTACGGAGTCAGTCGGAGCCGGTCGGGGTGCTGGGCGGAAGAGTCATGCCCGTCAATGTTTCACGTGAAGCATTCCTGTGGCGAGTATCGCCACGGCTTCCCGGTCAACCGGCGCCCAGTCGAGTTCGGGCATTGCGGATGGCACGAGCCAGCGGATATCCGTATGCTCGGTCAGCCTTGGGGTGCCGGAAGTCAGATGGCAGACGAACGTGGTGAGGCGTACGGTGCCGAAATCATAGTGGTACTCGCTGGTGCACACCTCATCCGCGACGTCGACTTCGCACAGCAGTTCCTCTTCGATTTCGCGGTGCAATGCCTCGCGTGCGGTTTCGTGAGCCTCGATTTTGCCGCCGGGAAACTCCCAATAGCCGCTCAGTGATTTGCCGGGGCCACGCTGGGCGCATAGTACGGTCCCGTCTTTGACGATGGCGGCTCCGACGACGTTGATGATCTTGGTTTCCGGCTTCATGCTGCCCAGGATACCTCGCCGCAAGATCCACTATCGATCCACGATCCACGGCGGTTTTGCAGGGCTGATCCTGATTCAATGAACAGCGTTGGAAATCGTTGGAATGTGGGCATTCCTGTGTATTGACCGGTGCCCGCGAATGGAATGGCAAGGAGTCGGCGATGCCGCATGAGCAAAGTGATGTGTGGAAATGCCGGGCGGACGGACAGAGGCGAGTGGGAACCTGTAGCGACGAGTTTCGGTGCAATACTGTTCCGCCGAATCGGGAGAAGATAGAGCGGCGGATGAGTGTACTGAATGGGCGACTTGACGCCAAAGCGCGCGAACAGTATGAACGCCGTGAGCTCCATCCCTGTGATGAATGCTATCAATTGGATGGTTCGACGTGTATTTCCGTCGAAGCGTTTGAGGGGATTCTCGGCAGAGAGCAAACGCACTACATGTTGTGGAAGAACATCGGTGTCGATGACCGGACGGTTGCGTATTGGGAGTCTCCGGATGTCATGAACTATCTGTTGGAATGCAGCATTGATGATGGCGATGGCGGTGAATACTGTTTCACAGATGCGCAGCCGATCGACTATGCAAGATCATGCACGTTCACGCCGGGCGAGATGTTGCGGCGCCAAAAAGCCGAGCAGGATGTGGAGCACGCTGCGGACGATGGGCTCAATTACGCGCTGTATAAGCACCCTGACGTCGATGTAATCGAATGTGCGGGACATGCTGTGTTCGTTTCATCGCGCAATCCGAGCCGGGCGGTCCGCGTCGAATATCGCGGGGATACGTGGATCATGCAGGCATTCGAGCGGTATCGCCCATGGGGAATTCCCGTTCGTTTTGATTGGCGCGACATACCGTGCGAGCGATTCGATACCGAGTATCGACAACGATTCCAAGCAGCACGGTCGGCATTTGACTACGCAATTGCGTGGGCGGATGCTGAAGTGCGGTAAACGCGGTGACCGTATCGAACATAGGTGCCGGGCGCAGCATCGTCCGCCAACGACTTTTCCGACCATACTAGTAAAAGTGCCTCAGAAGTGTGGACTTTTACTAGTATGACCGGAAAAGTCAGACACCGGAAAAGTCAGGCCACATCCCTCGAAAGTCCTTGATTGACTCAGCGATTGATGCGCAAAGCATAGCCGGACCGCACTTGGGCGGGTTTCTCCGAGTAGCATATGAGGTGAGGGCATTTTCGCGATACGCGCGGAAGACGTCAGGAGACGTCACGCCACATGCCAAGTCAAAGGAGACCGGCTATGATTCTCGTCACCACCACGCCGTCCGTGGACGGATATGTCATCACCAACTATCAGGGCATCGTGTTCGGCGAGGTGGTCGCCGGCGTGAACATGTTCAAGGACATCGGCGCAGGGTTCCGCAACATGTTCGGCGGACGCAGCCAGGGTTATGAGGAGGAGCTGACCAATGCCCGCAACGAGGCCATCGCCGAGATGCAGCAGCGCGCCGAGGCGTTGGGTGCGCACGCGGTGGTCGGCGTGGACGTCGATTACGAGGTGCTCGGCACGGACGGTTCCATGCTGATGGTCACCGCGTCCGGCACCGCCGTGCAGCTCGCGCGCAGGGGCTGATTCGTACGTTTGCCGAGGCTCGTCACCGAGGCTCGGCATGGTAACGGCGCGTACCCCGGTCTGCGCGTCGTTACCATGATGCGCGCGCCTGCTTAGACGCTTAAGATGCGCTAAGAGAAGGTCTACAACGCGCACACAATCAGATAAATCGCCACAACGTGACACGTATACCCGACTATCGTGCCCACATGGAACACCTCGTGAAACTCGAACCATCCGGGAATGGGATTCGGCTTGCGCAGTGCGAAGCATACGGCGCCGGCGATATACGCCGCGCCGCCGCAGGCGATGAGTATGGTCGCCGCCGGACCCACCGCGGGCGCCGTCCATAACTGCGGGATGAGCGTCACCGGAGCCAGTCCCAGCACCACGTAGACGGTGGTGAACACCCAGTTCGGGGCCTGAAGCCAGACGATATGCAGTATCGTGCCGATTGCGGCGGTCACCCAGATCACCGTGAGGTACGGCCTCCGGATCGCCGGACTGAGCGCGAACAGCACGGGCGTATTGGTCCCGGCGATGATGAGGAAGATGTTCGAGTAATCGATGCCGCACAGCACGCGGGTCACCTTCGCGCTGTGCCAGGATACGACGTGCAGCAGCGCGCTGTTGCCGAACAGCAGTATTGCCGAGGCGCCATACACCGCGCAGGCCGCTTTGACGGGACCGGCCGGCGCGATGCAGATCAGTACGATGGACGCCGCAATGCACAGCGGCAAAGTGATGAGGTGCAGCCATCCGCGCAGGCGGGGCTTGCGATTGCCGAACGCGTCGACGGGGACGATCTGACGCCTAGCCGCTTTCAGGGCCGCTTTGGCCTGACGGTAACGGTCGCGTGCGTCCCGGTAATGCGCTGCGGCACGCGCCAAAGCGGCGGCGTCCGTTCGCGCACGGCTCCTTTGGTTTGCGGACGCAGAAGGCGCGACCGATGTGCCGGAAGCCATTGTCCGCGTGGCCGGTGCGCTGGTGGAAACGCTCATGTTCATCACCTCGGTGTGGCCGGCGTCGCTTGGCCGGCCATTAACTTACGCTACCGTAACCAAGTATGGGCGGCCGGGGTCTCGGATGTGTGACGTTCGCGCTCGCGTGAATTGCAGCGAGAATGGTTGTGGCTAGGCTCGGCGGCATACGACGGACGATCTGGTCGGCGTGCAGACGCTGCTGTTCGAGCCGTGCGGGCATGAGATCGTGGGCGGCGGTGATCACTACCGGGATTCGGACGCTGACAGCATGGTTGCGGATTGGTGCAGACGCTGCTGTTCCGTCCAACTCAGTGGGATTGAATAGTGAGTCATAGCTGAAGCATGCTCTCGGATGCGGGAGTCTGAAAACGGCATATTTTCCGGCATATTTTTCCTGTGTCGGCATATGAAAAACCCTCGGAACCGTTGATATTTCAACGTTTCCAAGGGTTTCATCTGCGTGCGAGTGGGGGGAGTTGAACCCCCACGAGCATACACTCACTGCCACCTGAAGACAGCGCGTCTACCATTCCGCCACACTCGCAGACAATCGACTAACTTACACCCGGGTCCGAGATTGCGCAATCGTCGGCGTGTCGCGGTTTGGGTGTGTCGATGATTGTCGGCGCATGGCGATGGCGTGAGAAGCGCTGCCATCGCCATGCGCCCCTCATATTTACAGCCCCGGCTTGCGTGTGCCGTTGCCGTAGAAGTGGGCCAGCGTCTCGTCGCGGAACTCGTCGAAGTATCCGCCGTCGATCGAGGCACGGATGTCGTCCAGCAACTTCACGAAGAAGTGCTCGTTGTGAATCGTGGCCAGCGTGAACCCGTTGAACTCACGGGCGCGCAACAGGTGATCCACATAGGCGCGGGAGTAGTTGCTGCATGTGTAGCAGTCGCAGCCCTCCTCCAACGGCCCGAAGTTGAACTTGTTCTCCGCGCGCTTGATGTTGTATCGCCCGGCTCGCGTGAAAATGGCACCATTGCGAGCACAGCGCGCGGGCGCCACGCAGTCGAACGTGTCGCCGCCGTTCTCCACGCATGCGAAGATGTCATCCACCGAGGCAATGCCCAGAACGTGACGCGGGCGGCTTTCCGGCATGGCGTCGCAGATCCACGCGCAGGTGTCGCCGATGATGCGCTTCTCGATCGCGCCGCCGATGCCTACGCCGTCGAAGTCGAGTGAGGCGATCTGCGCGGCGGCTTTCCGGCGCAGATCCTCGTAGTTCGCGCCTTGCACCACGCCGTACAGCGCCTGATACGGCTTGCCCACGCGTTCCGCGGTCAGGCGCTCGTGCTCGGCCACGCAGCGCTTGGCCCAGCGGAACGTGCGCTCCACCGAATCCTCCTGATACGACCTCGTGTTCATCAGCGTGGTGAGCTCGTCGAACGCGAACATGATATCCGCGCCGAGCTTGTGCTGGATGCCCATGGAGATCTCGGCGGAGAAGCGGTGCGAATCGCCGTTCAGCGGCGACTTGAACGTCACGCCATCCTCGTCCACCCACGCCATGCGTTCCTTGCCCTTGGCGATGATGTCGTCCGACTTCATCCCGGTCACGTCCATTGCGAGCGTCTTCTTGAATCCAACACCCAGCGACATGACCTGGAAGCCGCCGGAATCGGTGAACGTCGGTCCATCCCAATGCATGAAGCGGGCGAGGCCGCCGGCGGCGTCCAGCACGTCCTCGCCGGGGCGCTCGAACAGGTGGAAGGCGTTGGCCAGCAGGCATTGCGCCCCGAGCGCCTTCATCGACTCGGGCAGTACGGCCTTCATGGCGGCCTGCGTGCCCACTGGCACGAACGCGGGGGTGTGGATGTCGCCGTGCGGCGTGTGGATGATGCCGGTGCGGCCGTACCGCGCTCCGTCGCGGCCCAGACCGTTCGCGGTGGAGGGCAGACGTGTGATGGTTTCGAAGTGGAAGGCGCCGCGATCGCCGGGCTTGCCCGGTTCGGCGCCGAGAGGATGCTCAAGAAGGCTTGTTTGGCTCGTCGTCATACGTTCACTTTAGGCAAAAGGGCGGGAAATTGTGAATAACTCGGTTGCAAGGGGTACATTTCCGCTTTCCCGGACAGCTATCTGCTTTGCAAGGGGTACCTGCCCAAGTAGCGAACCTGTCAAAACGGCGGAATGACATAGGCATTGGGCGTCTAATACCTTGGATAAGCCGTTTGAGGTACCCCTTGCAAAGCAGATAGCTGTCCGCACAGTGCGGAATGTACCCCTCGCAACGGAGAAAGGCGTTTTTGCCTGGTCGATTGTCTGAACAGGTGCCTGTCGATGGCGTAGATGGGGCGTAGATGGGGCGCGGATGAGACGCTCCCGGCGGCGTTCACGGACCGCGGAATTGAAAAAGGCCCGGAGAAGGCGCGCGCCATGCGTGGGAATACCGGCAACGTGCCGGGAACGGCCGCCCGATTCCCTGCATTGAACGCATCGTACCGCGATGCCCATAAGACTCCTCGGAGATTACTCATAGACTTTCAATGAACGTTCAGAAAACCTCCAGATTGACTGCCTTTACTACAGGGTAGAGCACGAAAGGCATCGGGCGGCCGATATGAGAGGCGCGGCCCCGAGGCCGAGAGACGTAACGAACACATCCACAAAGGAGCAGTAATGGCTGACGAATTCAACCCGCAGGGCGTCGACCAGACCCCGCACAACAATGACACGCATGAGACCTCCACGGCCTCGACCGATGAGCACACGACTCCCGTGCCCACCCCGTCCATGTCCAACATTTCCGGCACCTCCAACGCCGGCGAGCCAACCGAGCAGGAGTCTGCCCACACCGCGGTCACCGAGCCCATCCCGGACTATGCTTCCGCCAAGGGCGAGAGCACCGTGGTTTCCAACACTCCGGCCGCTCCGACCACTCCGAGCGCATCCACTACGCCGGCCGCGCCCGCCGCCGAGCAGAACACCCAGACCGCGCCTACGGCCCCGCTGTACCGTCCGGCCCCGGAATACGGCGCCTATGGCCCGGTACCCACGCAGAACGCCGCGACCCCTCAGGGTGCAAACGCCCAGAATCCCCAGTCCGGCCAGCAGAACGGCTTCCATTTCCCGTTCGGCGGCAACAACGCCGCGCAGACCCCGCAGGGCCAGCCCGGCAACCGCAACCCGTACTTCACCAACAACCCGCAGCCCAGCGGCAACGGCAATCCGTTCGCGCCGGCCGGCTCCCAGAATGGCAACAGTGGTAATGCCAACAACGCCGGCGCCAACAACGGCAACCCGTTCACCACCCCCAATGGCCAGAACCCCGGCGGCATGTTCGTGGGCAACGGTGCGCCCGGCCAGCCCAGCACCCCGAACGGCCAGAACCCGATGCAGCCGGGTCAGCCCGGCAACGGCCCGGTCGCCGCGGGCAAGCCCAAGGCCGCCGGCTACGTCCTCACCGCCGTGATCGCGGCCGTGGTGGCCTCCGCCCTGTGCCTCGGCCTCGGCTACGGTGCCCTCACCAGCGGCCTGGTCAAGGTGCCGACTACCAGCTCGCTGACCAGCGTGAACTCGAACAAGTCCGGCTCCGGCACGGCCACCGCCAAGAGCGGCGAGGCCGTCGACTGGACCTCCGTGGCCTCCAGCGTCTCCGACTCCGTGGTCTCCATCCAGACCCAGCTGAGCAACGGCACCGCCAAGGGCTCCGGCGCGATCATCGACACCGACGGCCACATCGTCACCAACAACCATGTGATTTCCGGCGCCCAGCAGATTCAGGTGACGCTCGCCAACGGCAACGTCTACAGTGCCACCCTCGTGGGCACCGACACCACCACCGACCTCGCCGTGATCAAGCTCGACAACCCGCCGAGCGACCTCAAGGCCGTGACCTTCGCCGATTCCGACAAGCTCGCGGTGGGCGAGAACGTGATGGCCATCGGCAACCCGCTCGGCTACGACGACACCGCCACCACCGGCATCGTCTCCGCCCTCAACCGCCCGGTGACCGTGACCGACGACAATAACAACCAGATCGTCACCAACGCCGTCCAGATCGACGCGGCCATTAACCCCGGCAACTCCGGCGGCCCGACCTTCAACGGCGCCGGCCAGGTGATCGGCATCAATTCGTCCATCGCCTCCACCGCCACCTCCTCCGACTCGGCCGGCTCGATCGGCATCGGCTTCGCCATCCCGTCGAACCTCGTCAAGCGTGTGGCCGATGAGATCATCAAGGACGGCACGGTCAAGCATGTGGCCCTCGGCGTCACCATCTCCTCGGCCACCGTCGAGGCCGATGGCGTGACCCGCGGCGGCGCGAAGATCACCACCCCGTCCACCGGCGGTTCGGCGGTCGTCTCCGGCAGCCCCGCGGCCAAGGCCGGTCTCAAGGCCGACGACACGATCGTGGCCTTCAACGGCAACGCTGTCAACAACAACTACTCGCTGCTCGGTTACGTGCGCGCCGCCGCCCTCGGCGACAAGGTGACCCTCACCATCGTGCGCGACGGCAAGACCATGGACGTGGACGTCACGCTTGATCAGGAGGAGGCCTCCGTGAACGGCTCGTCCAGCTCCAACTCGAACGGCAACAGCCAGAACAACCAGAATGGCAATGGCCAGAACGGTAACGGCAATGGCTCCAACGGTAACGGTAACGGCAACAGCGATGGCGGTACCGGTGACGACGGCGGCTTCTCCGACCCGTTCGGCCTCTGGTAAACCCAAGTTCCGGTAAGGCCGGGCCGAGCTGGCCGGGGTAGTGCCCGACCGATAAGCGAGCCGCGCCGGAACTTGCATAACCGAAAATACGTCACATGACGCTGGACGGTCGCCGCCGAGCGCCATGTCGGACAATCGAAGGACCGTGGAGGGTGAGCCCCCACGGTCCTTTTGTTATGGGTTGTACGGTTCGTGCGGTTGCTGCCGCGCTCTGCGCGATATGGATGATATGGACGGTATCGCGCGATATGGGCTTGCGCCGCCGCGTTTCTCCGCGCTGCCTGGCCGTTCGCCGGCAAGCACGCTGATTGCGGTTTGCGCGGCTGGGATCATCTTCCGTGCGGCTCGACTCGCGGTGCGACGAAAGTCCCGCATATCCGGCACCATAGGAGACGCAAGAATTTGCAATAACTGAATACCGATTCTTTACGCCGTGTATCGGAAGGTCGCGCGGGGCTCGCAACGAGTCCGGCACAGACGCCGATGGGTTAACAAGGCGTGACCAAAGTGCCGATCACGGCAGGCCACGCACGTATACCCGCAATGCCGCCGCGATGGGCTCCGTATACGAGTGTAAGGAGCAGTGATGAGCGATCTCATCGGTCTCTTCAGATTCTTCAGGCGAATCCTCGCCGCCGCAATCCGCGTCTGTCGGCTGGTGCCGATGCTTCCCGTGGTGGTGCTCTCGGCCATCCCGTTGGCGTTGCTCGGCGATTGGCGTCCGTGGGGCAGCATGGCCTCCCCAGGTGCCGTGGCATCGTCCGCCGGTGGGGCGGCGAACGGCGCCTTGCATATCCCGGTGCTTGGCGACCCCGGCATGGGGCAGTGGATCACCATCGTGCTCGTGCTCATCATCGTGATCGATACGGTGCGCGGCATGATCGATGACCTGCGGCACGGTCAGGTGGGCGTCGATTTGCTCGCGGTGATGGCGATGCTCTCCACCGTGGCGGTCCATGAATATTGGGCGGCGTGGGCCGTGACCCTGATGATTACGTCCGGCGAGGCCATCGAGGAGTACGCCCAAAGCAAGGCCGAGCGCAACCTGACCGCGCTGGTCGAGGCGGCGCCGCGCAGCGCCCACGTAGTGAACCTGCCCGGTGTGGGACGCGGCGCTACGGGTGGCGAGGATGATGCGCAGGGCGTGGGGGATGCCGGTGGTGACGGTACCGCCGCGCAGAGCGGATTCCGCCGCGTGTCCGCGAGCGTGGCTTCCCCGCGACGGGCGGAACGGCCTGCTGTCCGGCCGGTACCGCAGACCGGGCGACGGCTGCGCGCCGAAAACCGGCCGGACGCCTGCGCCATCACCGGCCGCAGTCCCGAAGACTGTGATTCCGTAGTCATCAAGGCGGATAAAGCCATGCGATCGGCGACCCTGGCCGCCGTTGCCACGGCCCATCATTTCGATACGTTGCCCGTAGAACAGGTCAGGCCGGGCGACGTGCTCATGGTGCTGCCCGGCGAAACCGTGCCGGTCGATGGTGAGTTGCTTTCCGGCGCGGCCACGCTGGATCTGAGCGCCATCAACGGCGAGCCGGTGCCGCGCGAGGTGTTCGCCGGCGCGCGCGTGATGTCCGGCGCGGTCAACGGTTCGACGGCGTTGACCATGCGGGCCACGCAAGCCGCCGCCGACTCGCAGTACCAGCGCATTCTGGCGCTGGTGCATTCCGCGCAGGAGTCACGCCCGGCCGTGGTACGAACCGCGGACCGGCTCGCCGTGCCGTTCACCGTGCTCTCCTTGGTGATTGCGGCCGCGGCGTGGGCCGTGTCCGGTGTGCCGACTCGCTTCGCGCAGGTGCTGGTGCTTGCCACGCCCTGCCCGCTGCTCATCGCCGCGCCCGTGGCGTACATCGCCGGAACCGGGCGGCTTGCGGCGGCCGGCGTGCTCATTAAGACCCAGGACGTGCTGGAGAACCTCGGCAAAGTCACGCAGGTGTTCTTCGACAAGACCGGCACGCTGACCGTCAAACAGCCGCAGGTGGTGCGTGTGGAGATGCTGCCCGAAGCGGTGGTCGCGCAGCCGTGCGACGGGATTTCTTCTGCCGGTTCGGTGGCCCCTGGTTCGGTTTCCCTTGATTCGGTTTCGTCCGGTTTGGTTTCTTCCGGTTCGGCCGGTGCCGTTCCGAGCGTTCCCGCGTCGCGGACCAGCGGTGCCGTGCCGGTTGACCGCCTGCGTTTGGATGAGGATCATGTGCTGATGTTCGCCGGCGTGGTGGAGAGCTATTCCGTGCATATCCTGTCCAAAGGCATCACCAAGGCCGGCGCCGCGGCGATGGAGCGGTTGCGCAAGCGCTATGAGGACGGCCAGCGGCTCTGCCCGGAACCGGAGGCCAGCTGGTCGGGCCACGGCCGCGACTATCCGGTGGTGAAGAACGTGCAGGAGGATGCGGGCAAGGGCGTGTCCGGCGAGGTCAACGGGCACATGGTGCGCGTCGGCCGACTGTCGTTTGCCGCGGCGCGGGATGATGGGTTCCTGACGGCCAACCCCCTCAGTCCGCTTCGTGGCCGGATACCCTTGCAAGGGGGCGCTGAAGAGGGTGGCGAATCGTTGCGCACGCGCTTCGGTCGGTTGCAACCGGATGAGATGGCCTCCTACGTGTCGGTGGATGGCCAGCTGATCGCGCGTATCGTGCTGCGTGACGTGCCGCGCGCCAATGCCAAGGCCGCGCTGGACTCGCTGCACCGTCTGGGCGTCGCCAAGCTGGCGATGCTCACCGGTGATAAGCGCGCGTCGGCCGAGATCATCGCGCGCGAGGTCGGCATCGACGAGGTCCACGCCGAGCTGTTCCCGGAAGACAAGGTGGCTGCGGTCAAGGCAGCGGCCGGCGGCAGCGGAACCGTCACGATGATGGTCGGCGACGGCGTGAACGATGCGCCGGTGCTCGCCGTGGCCGATCTCGGAGTGGCCATGACCGACGGCACCTCCACCGCCGCCTCGGAAAGCGCCCAAGTGGTCATCATGAACGACGACATCGCCGCCGTGCCACGCGCCATCGCCATCGCCCGCCGCACCAAGCGTGTCATGTTGCAGGCTGTGGTTGCGGGTCTCGCGCTCGCCGTGCTCGGCATGATCGCCGCCGCCTTCAACCTGATTCCGGTCGTCGCGGGCGCGTTCCTCCAGGAGGCCATCGACGTGGTGAGCATCCTCTGGGCGCTCACCGCCGTCCTCGACCGGGAGTAATGCGGGCGGTGCTATGGCGTCGTCCGTGAATCCTTGCACTGACCGACACCTGGTGCAAGGATTCACGGTGTAGCTAGGGAGGAAAACCGCAATCCTACATTAGAAAAGTCCATAATCCTACATTAGGGAAAGCCATAATCTGACATTAGCGACGCCCATAATCCTACAGTTCATCTTGTTGGGGCCGTGACTTCGCTGAGATGCGAAGGGGCCCTGTGCCAGAATCACCCATTTGGTGGATTGTCCAATCGTTTGGTAGGTGCCATGGCCGAGCGACCGCTGAAACCCCGCCATTTCAATGGGCGATTCAAGTGGGTGCCTGCCAAATGAACGCCGAATCTACCAAATGAATGAACAGAGTGGTTTGTCTCGCAATTGTTTGATTGGTATCGGCCCTCTCTGATGAGGGGGCTGTCAGCGACAGCTAACTGGGGAAGAGAAAAGCTGAAACCCTCAATTATTTAAGAGACGGACCAATAGGAGCATCAAGCGCAAGCTGCCTGTGAATTGGGTGTTCATGAGGTACTGGCTCGTATCCGTCGTCAATCGCGCCTCGTCAATCGTGCCTAACCAAGCGCGCCTTGCCAAGCACGCCGTCTATGGCCAAACACGCAGAATTCCACTACTTGCCCCCTGTTGCAACGGAAGGCTTTGCGTTACGCTAGAGCGCGTGACTGAATCTTCGAATACTGCTGCAAACACCGCGAACGAACTCCGCATCGCCGTGATCGGCGCCGGTCCGGCCGGCGTCTACTCCTCCGACATCTTCCTGCGCCAGCTCAAGAAACTGGGCGACGAGCTGGGCGTCGGCACCGAAGCCCGCATCGACCTGTTCGAAAAGCTGCCGGTGCCGTTCGGCCTGGTCCGCTACGGCGTGGCCCCGGACCACCCGTCCATCAAGTTCATCGCCTCCGCGCTCGAGAAGACGCTCGACAACCCGGACATCCACCTCTACTGCGACGTGGAGTTCGGCAAGGACGTCACCCTCGACGACCTGCTCGCTCGCTACGACGCCGTGCTCTTCGCCACCGGCGCCGTCAAGGACAAGCCGCTCAACCTGCCCGGCGCTGACCTCGATGGCGTCTACGGCGCGGCCAAGTTCGTGGAATGGTACGACGGCTATCCCACCGGCGCCCGCGAATGGCCGCTCACTGCCGAGAACGTCGCCGTGATTGGCGGCGGCAACGTGGCCATGGACGTCGCGCGCGAGCTCATGCGCAACGCCGACGACCTCAAGGCCAAGACCGACATTCCGGACAACGTGTACGAGGGCATCGGCAAGAACAAGGCCAAGGTGCTGCACTTGTTCATCCGCCGTGGCGTGGCTCAGGCCAAGTTCAGCGTGCAGGAGCTGCGCGAGATGGAGAAGCTGCCCGGCGTGCAGCTCATCATCAACGAGGACGACTTCGACCTGGACGATGAGACCATCGAGGTGGCCGGCAAGGACAAGCTCACCCGCCAGATGGTCGAGGAGCTGTTCGCCGTGCGCGAGATGGCCGAGGACATGGAAGACGACGGCGACGTGGACTTCGAAGGCAACCCGGCCGACCGCAAGTACTACATCCACTTCAACTCCGCTCCCACCGAGATCCTGGGCGAGGACGGCAAGGTCAAGGCCATCCGCGTCGAGCGCACCGAAACCGGCGCCGACGGCAAGATGCACCGCACCGGCGAGTTCACCGATTACCCGGTCGAGGCCGTCTACCACGCGATCGGATACAAGCCGGCCGAGGCGCCCGGCATCGCCTACGACGAGCACGGCGCGCACCTCGCCAACGCGAACGGCGACGGCCGCATCACCACCGAGGCTGATGGCGGCGAAGTGCGCGAACGCCTCTACGCCACCGGCTGGGCCAAGCGTGGCCCGGTCGGTCTGATCGGCTCCACCAAGTCCGACGCGCTCGCCATCGTGACCAACATGCTCGAGGATCTGGCCAAGGCCGCCGAGGGCGGTCGCGTGGCCGAGGACCGTGACCCCGAATCCATCGATCGACTGCTTGCCGAGCGCGGCATCAGGCCGATCGACTTCGCCGGTTGGAAGAAGGTGGACGCCTTCGAGCGCGCCGAGGGTGCGAAGGAAGGTCGCGAGCACAAGAAGGTCATCGAGCCAGACCAGATGCGTGAGCTCGCCCTCGCCTGATCGGGGCGTCCGGCCGGCCTCTGCCGGTCGGTTGACTGATTTATTGGCCGGTCGGTGGCCGGGCCGCGGCTGGTCTGGCCGTGTCTGGCCCGGACGGGACGAAACGTAAGTCAGCGACGAGGTCGTGTTACGTTTCGTCCCACTTTGGCATCCAAAAACGGGACGAAACGTAAGTCGGTGTCGTCTGAAACTTATGTTTCGTCCCGTTTCGCGTGTTGTGCTGTGCTGTGTGCCGTGTGCCATGTTGTGCTGTATGCCGTCTGCCGCGTCGCACCGGCCGCGATCCCCTTTTGATGCCGTAACTCTGCGGTTCCCACGGTGCATTGCGCCCGGTGTAGCCCTCGGCATACGTCCAGCTAAAACTCAGTTAGTGAATTTAGTGTGTGAACCATGGATGCCAAAGTACGGGTGCATGGCCATATGAATGGCCTGAAGACGACGTTGCTGTTCGCCCTGATGTGGGGCATCATCATGCTGATTTGGTGGGCCACCGGAGGCGGTCGCCAGACGTTGGGCATCTACATCGTCATCGGTCTGGCCACCACGTTCTTCTCCTACTGGTTCTCCGACAAACTCGCCATCGCCTCGATGGGCGCGCGCGAGGTCAGCGAGCAGGAGGCCCCCGAAATCTACCAGATCGTACGCGAACTGAGCGCCAAGGCCGGCAAGCCGATGCCGCGCATCTACATCGCGCCGACCATGAGCCCCAACGCCTTCGCCACCGGCCGCAACGAGCGCCACGCCGCCGTGTGTTGCACGCAGGGAATCCTGCAGATTCTCAACGCCCGCGAACTGCGCGGCGTGCTGGGCCACGAGCTCATGCATGTGTACAACCACGACATTCTGACCTCCGCCATCGCCTCCGCCATGGCCACCGTGATTACCTACCTCGGCTACTCGCTCATGTACTTCGGCGGCGGCAGCTCGCGCGACGACCGTGAAGGCGGCTCCGGCGGTTTGGGATTGATCGGTGTGCTGCTGAGCATGATTCTGGCGCCGATCGCCGCATCCCTGATTCAGATGGCCATCTCCCGCACGCGCGAATACGACGCCGACGAGGATGGCAGTCTGCTGACCGGCGACCCCGAAGCCCTCGCCTCCGCGCTCAACAAGATTTCCTACGGTGCGCAGACCACGCCGATGCGCAAGACCGCCGGCACCCAGTCCGTCTCCGCCATGATGATCGCCAACCCGTTCTCCGCCGCGGGATTCTCGAAGCTCTTCTCCACCCATCCGCCGACCGACCAGCGCATCGCGCGCCTGATGCAGATGGCCCAGGAGATGAATGGCGCGCCGGTTTCCGCACCTGTGTACTCCACCCGCGTGCTGCGGTAGTGTCCTGTCTCGTTAATACTCGTTAATAATTGAGGGCTTCAACTCTGTCTCTCCCCCAAGTCAGCTTCGCTGCCAGTCCCCTCGTCAGAGAGGGCCAACACTGCTCAACTATTTATCGGGACAGACCACTAGTTCCAGTGGCGGATGCGCTGCCGGGGTGGCCGGGGCGCTTATTCCGCCCGTGTGCTGCGGTGGCGCGGCCGCGGTGGTGCTTTCAGTGAGTGATAGCGGGCCGGGCGCGGCGCTTGCACGGCGCGTATGGTGCGTGATGATGAAACACGGCCGTGAGCCATGATCGCGAAACGGTCGCAGCGTTTTCGGCGGGGTCATGGTAGACTGGCCCTCTGTGCTTCGCGAAAGCGGCACATGCGGATGTAGTTCATCGGTAGAATGAAAGCTTCCCAAGCTTTAGAGGCGGGTTCGACTCCCGTCATCCGCTCTATGTGTACTTCATCACATACCTCTGAAGTCCCGAAGCCAAAGCCCGCACCCACCCTCGAACGTACGCCGCGCGACATCCTCGTTGGCGGTGCACTGGCGCTTGCCGGCGGCGTGCTGTGGGGCGTCAACGCCACGGTCTCCAAGATTCTGATGGGTACCTACCACGCCGATCCCATGTGGATCGCGTGCGTGCGCGAGCTGCTGGCCGGCCTCATTTTCCTGATTTGCTCGGCCGTGTTCACGCCGAAGCAGCTTGTGGGCGCGCTCAAGGACCGCGGCTCCTACGTCAAGCTGCTGATCTGTTCGGTCGTGTGTGTGCTCATGGTGCAGGTCTCCTACCTCAAAGCCATCGACTGGACCAATTCCGGTACCGCCACGGTGCTGCAGACCCTGAACCTGCTGTTCGTGCTGGCGTTCGTCTGCATCACGGGACGCAGGCTTCCGGGCAAACGCGAGAGCATCGGGGTGGCGCTCGCCTTCGTGGGCACGGTGCTCATCGCCACGGGCGGCGATTTGACCCAGCTCAGCCTGCCGTTGCCGGGACTTCTCTGGGGACTGGTGGACGCCGTGTGCACCTCGGTGATGTCCATCGCGCCAATCGCGCTGATGGCCAAGTGGGGCAACTTCACCGTCAACGGCATCATGTTTATCATTTCCGGCGTAATACTGCTGCCATTCGTGCGTCCGTGGGCCACCGCGCCAGCGCTGGACGGATGGGGCGTGGCGTTAATGGCGTTTACGGTGGTCGCCGGCACGTTCGGCGCGTTCTGGCTGTTCCTCGCCGGCACGCAGCGCTGCGGGGCGATGCGCGCCACGATGCTCGGCACCAGCGAACCGGTCACCGCCACCATTTCGGGGGTGCTGTTCGCCGGTGCCGTGTTCACGCCCACCGATCTGGTGGGCTTCGCGATGATCATCATCATGGTGTTTCTGGTGCGGTGAGGGTGCGTTGACTGCGGGTTTGCTGCTCGTCAGGGCTCCCCTCAGCCACTTCGCGGCAGCTCACCTCAAGGAGGAGGGGCCATGTGGGAGCCATTGCGCAATAGGGTGTTCTCAGTCAAATGGTGATTACGGGGGCGCATGTGAGCCGATTGCACATGGGCAGATGCCCTCGCCTTGTGCGCGGTGTGACCAATCGCACAGCCGGGTTCGTTCGGAATTCACTCTGGGTCCAACGCCGGCGGGCAGGGCTCGAGGGATAATGAAGCCATGACGATCGCAACACCGGAACGTTATGCCGAAATGCTCGACGCCGCCCGTCGCGGCGGATATGCCTACCCTGCCATCAATGTGACCAGCTCCCAGACCCTCAACGCGGCGCTCAAGGGCTTCGCCGATGCCGAATCGGACGGCATCATCCAGATTTCCGTGGGCGGTTCCGCATATGTGTCCGGCCAGGGCGTGAACGATCGCGTCACCGGTTCGCTGGCGTTGGCCGCCTTCGCGCATGTGGTGGCCGCGAAGTACCCGAACATCACCGTGGCCCTGCACACCGACCACTGCGCCAAGCAGTACCTTGACGAGTGGGTGCGTCCGCTGCTCGCCTACGAGGCGGACGAAGTGGCGCACGGCAAGGAGCCGACGTTCCAGTCGCACATGTGGGACGGCTCCACCGTGCCGCTCAAGGAGAATCTGGACATCGCTGAGGAACTGCTCGACAAGTCCCAGGCGTCCCACACCGTGCTCGAGATCGAGATTGGCGCGGTCGGCGGTGAGGAGGACGGCCACTCCGCCGAGATCAACGAGAAGCTGTACTCCACCCCCGAGGATGGATTGGAAGTGGCCCGTCGTCTCGGTCTGGGGGAGCGTGGCCGCTACATGGCCGCCTTCACGTTCGGCAACGTGCATGGCTCCTACAAGCCCGGCGTGGTCAAGCTGCGCCCGGCCCTGTTGGGTGAGATTCAGGCCCGCGTGGCCCAGGCCGTGGTCGACGGCGAGCTGCCCAGCGCGGCCGGTAACGTGGCCTTCCCCAACGGCAAGCCGTTCGAGCTCGTGTTCCACGGCGGCTCGGGATCGCGCCCGGAGGAGATCGCCGAGGCCGTGAGCTATGGCGTGGTCAAGATGAACATCGACACCGACACCCAGTACGCCTTCACCCGTCCGATCGCCGACCATGTCTTCGAGAACTACGACAAGGTCTTGAAGATCGATGGCGAAGTGGGCGAGAAGAAGTTCTACGACCCGCGTTCCTGGGGTCGCAAGGCCGAGGCGGGTATGACCCAGCGTGTGATCGAGGCCTGCCAACAGCTCGGCTCCGCCGGCAAGGCGCTCAAGTAGCGTCAGGAATTCGGGCGGAACGAGGATTGGGGACGAGCGAATATCGGGTGGAGCGTCATACGTGACACCATCACCCTTGGGGATTCCATCGATTCCCTTGGGGAATCCCCTCAATCCCCATTGGGAATCCCAACGATCCAAAAAGACGTGAGACCGCCCTTCCACGGGTAGAGGCCGTAAGGTAACCTTATCCCCGGCGGAAACGTACGAGCGGGGAGGCTAACATGCCGGGAATTGTTCTTATTGGCGCGCAGTGGGGCGATGAGGGTAAAGGCAAAGCGACCGATCTGATCGGCACCAAGGTCGATTACGTGGCCCGCTTCAACGGCGGCAACAACGCCGGCCATAGCGTGGTGGTGGGCAATGAGTCGTATGCGCTGCACCTGCTGCCCTCCGGCATCATCAACCCCCACCTGACCCCGGTGATCGGCAACGGCGTGGTGGTCGATCCCGAGGTGCTGTTCCAGGAGATCGACGGCCTTGAGGCCCGTGGCATCGACTGCTCCCATCTGCTGGTGAGCGAGGCCGCGCACATCATCGCCCCCTACCACCGCACGCTCGACAAGGTGACCGAGCGCTTCCTCGGCAAGCACAAGATCGGCACCACCGGCCGCGGCATCGGCCCGGCCTACGCCGACAAGATCAACCGCGTGGGCATCCGCGTGCATGATCTGTTCAACGCCCAGCATCTGCACGACAAGGTTGAGGCCAGCCTCCACCAGAAGAACCAGATGCTTGTCAAGCTGTACAACCGCCGTCCGATCGACGTGGACCAGACCACCGAGGAGCTCCTGAAGCTCGGCGAGCGTCTCAAGCCGTACGTGGCCAACACCGGCCTGATCCTCAACAAGGCGCTGGACGAGGGCAAGACCGTTCTGTTCGAGGGCGCCCAGGCCACCATGCTCGACGTGGACCACGGCACCTATCCGTTCGTCACCTCCTCCAACCCGACCGCCGGCGGCGCCTGCACCGGCACCGGCGTGGGCCCCACCAAGATCACCCGTGTGATCGGTGTCTCCAAGGCGTACGTGACCCGCGTGGGCGAGGGCCCGTTCCCCACCGAACTCTTCGACGACTCCGGCGAGTGGCTGCGTAAGCAGGGCCACGAGTACGGCGTGACCACCGGCCGTCCGCGTCGTTGCGGTTGGTTCGACGCGGTCGTCAACCGCTACGCCTCCCAGGTCAACGGCCTGACCGACATCGTGCTTACCAAGCTCGACGTGCTCACCGGTCTCAAGGAGATTCCGATCTGCGTGGCCTACGACGTGGACGGCGAGCGGTACGACGACATGCCGACTGATCAGGCCGCCTTCTCCATCGCCAAGCCGATCTACGAGACGATGCCGGGTTGGACCGAGGACATCTCCAACTGCCATTCCTTCGACGAGCTGCCGGCCACCTGCCAGGCGTACGTCAAGCGCCTCGAGGAGCTGTCGAACTGCCGCATCTCCGCCATCGGCACCGGTCCCCAGCGCGACCACATCATCTCCATCCACTCGCTGATCGACTGATTCGTCGGCAGACGAATCGGACGGTGACTGGCTGACTGGCTGATGAGCTGATTGCCCGATTCCGGTTGTCCGTGCGGGCCGAGCCCGTGCCCACGGCACGTACCCATGGATGTTACCCACGGACGCCTGGAATCGCGCCGATGAGCGAGGCTGAGCATGACCGAACACGACGATTACCGGACACCCCGGCCGACATCGGGGCAGTGGGCCGCACTGGACCGGCGGCAAGGGCCCGAACCTGCGCCCAGCACACAGGAGATCTCCGCGGCCCAAGTGCGCGCCGAATCCGTGCCGACGCCGCAAGGAGCGGCTGCGGCTGTCAAACCGCCGCAGATTCCACTCGCGCCCATCAAGCGTGTGCAGGCCCGGTTCAACCCGTTGGCCGACGGCATGATGTATCTCGTGGTGTTCCTCGGCGGCATGCTCGGCACGGCCATGCGGTACGCCCTGAGCTTCGCCCTGCCCGCCACCGCGGCTCCGGATGGGTTCTGGAGTTCGTTCCACGTGCCCACCTTCACCGCCAACATGGTGGCGTGCTTCGTCTTCGCGTGTCTGGCCTCCTATCTGTCGCAGGCCGCGTGGATTCGCAAGCGCACCCGCCAGCTCACCTCGCGCGGCATCGGCATGGGCATGTGTGGAGGCTTCTCCACGCTGTCCGCGCTGGCCATCGAGGAACTCGTCTCGCTGCAGGCCGACCGCATCGCCGCCGCGGTGACGTATCTGCTAATCAGTTTCGCCGGCGGTTTGCTCGTGGCCTATGTCGGTGCCAGGCTCGGCCTTCTGGCCGCCTCCCGCAAGACCGCCAAGGCCGCGGAGAACGCGTTGCTGCTGCAACGGGCCAAAGGCGGGGAACGGCATGTGACCGCCGGTCAGACCGTCGTCATAGCGCCGGATGCCGCCGACGCCGCCGGTGCCGGTGCCGCCGCGCCGCCCTCCTATGAGCCGGCTCCCATCACCGATGAGATTCCACTCACCGGCGACCCGACCACGGGGGAGGCCCGCTGATGACGTTCCTGCTTGTATGCCTGTGCGGCGGTCTTGGCGCGGTGGCCCGGTTCGTGCTCAACACGTCGATTCAGCGGTGGTGGAACCGGCTGTTCCCGCTCTCCACGTTCGTGATCAACGTGATCGCCACGTTCTGCGCCGGCGTGGCCGCGGCCGCATTCGCCCATCAGGTGGTGGCCGAATCCACATACCTGCTTTTCGTCACCGGGTTCCTCGGCGGTTTCTCCACGTTCTCCACCGCGATCAACGAGATGGTCTCGCTGGGGCGTAACAGGCATTTCGTCACCTTCGCCGTGTATCTCCTGCTCACCATCGTGGTGCCGGTGCTGTGCGTGGCCGCCGGCTGGATGGTCGGCTCGCTCGGGGATTAGCCGGGCATCGGCCGCGCCCAGCCGGGTGCCGGTTCAGCCGGCGATGTTATCCCCTCGTAACGAACCGGAGATCCGGTAACGCGAGGGAAACTTGGGCGCAACCGTGCGCGCCGATTGTTCTCCTAGGTTGAAAACCAATCCAGAGAGGACAGTTATATGACAGCCGTACACATTTCCATGCGGCGTCATCGACTGGGATTGTTACTGTTCACCACAGTTTTCGCCCTATTGATGGCGCTGAGCATTGCCGCACCCGGTCGCGCGTCTGCGGCCGAAGCCGTGCCCACATGTAACCCGACCGCCACGAACGGATGCGTCAACGGCATCCTGCAGGATGCGGACAAGAAACCCATCGCCAACGTGACCCTGAAGCTTTCCGGCAAGGAGGAGGCCACCGCCACCACCGATGCGGAAGGCAAATGGGCGTTCTCGGTGACCGCCGACGGCGAATACACCGTCACCATGGACGAGTCCGTGGCCAAGGAGCACGGTCTCAAGGCTTCCACCGCCACCGTCGACATCGAGAAGAACAGCTTCGACAAGGCCCGTCAGGTGGTCCGCTTCGACAAGCCGGCCGCCGCATCCACCGGTTCGGCCGGCTCGGGCTCGACCGCCGACGGCAAATCCGGCTCGCAGTCCGGCGCGTCCGCGGACACCAACGGCTCCGCAGCGACCGCCAACATCGGCAAGCGCATCTGGCAGCAGCTGTTCTCCGGCATCATCTTCGGTCTCATGCTGGGCCTGATGAGCGTAGGCATGAACCTCGTCTACGGCACCACCGGCCTGAGCTCCTTCTCACACGGCGAGCAGGTCTCCCTGGGTGGCCTGATGGCGTACGTGGGCACGCAGGTGCTGCACTGGCCGCTCATTCCCTCCGCCATCTTCGCGGTGGTGATCGGCGCGCTCACCGGCCTGATCCAGAACGAACTCGTCTGGGCGCCATTGCGCCGCAAGCGCGTGGGCACCATGCAGCAGATGATCGTGACCATCGGCCTGTCCATGGCGTTGCAGTACGTCTTCCAGTTCTTCTTCGGCGGCGAGATCAAGGGCATCACCAAGTCCGTGCCGGCCAGCTTCGAGATTGGGCCGATCACCACGGATGTGCCCACGCTCGTCTCGGCGGCAATCGCCATCCTCGTGATCGTCGGCGTATCCCTCTTCCTGTACCGGACCAGACTCGGACGCGCCACCCGCGCCGTCTCCGACAACGCGGCGCTCGCCTCCGCCTCGGGCATCAACGTCGAACAGGTGGTGCGCATCGTGTGGATTCTGTCCTGCGGCATGGCGGCGCTCTCCGGCGTGCTGCTCGGCATCTATCTCAACGGCATCTCGTGGAACACCGGCGCCACCCTGCTGCTGCTCATGTTCGCGGCGGTCACCCTCGGCGGCCTCGGCACTGCGAACGGCGCCCTCGTCGGCTCCCTGATCATCGGCATCGTCGCGGATATGAGCTCGCTCGTCATCCCCAACGACATGCGCTACGCCAGTGCGCTGGCGATTCTCATCATCGTCCTGCTGATCCGTCCGCAGGGCCTCTTCGGCAAGCAGCAAAGGGTGGGCTGAGCCATGGATTTCCTTACCATCATCTCCAATACGTTGGGCGAGCTCATCGCCCCGACCACGGCGGCGTACGTGCTGGCCGCCATCGGTCTGAACATCCACTTCGGCATGACCGGACTCATGAACATGGGCCAGGCCGGATTCATGCTGCTCGGCGCGTACGGGTTCGCCATCACCCAGTCCATGGGCGGCAACCTGTTCGCCTCGGTGTGCGCGGCCATCGCGCTCGCGGTGATCTACGCGCTGCTGCTGGGCATCCCGACCCTGAAGCTCGGCCCCGATTATCTGGCCATGGTCACGCTGGCCGCCGCCGAGATCATCCGCATCATCGGGCGTTCGACGGCCATGACCAAGATCACCGGCGGCTCGGCCGGCATCTCCCCTCAGGACTTCACCACGCAGTTCGAAGAGGCCTCGCCGCTGCCGAACGGCGCCACCACCTTCCTGCTGTGGACGTACAACAACAACATCGCAAACTCATGGTGGCTGCGCATCGTGGCCTGGGTGCTCGTGGCGGTCGCCGCGCTGCTGTGCTGGCGCTGGTTCCACTCGCCGTGGGGCCGCGTGCTCAAGGGCATCCGCGAGGACGAGAACGCCATCCGTTCGCTGGGCAAGAACGTGACCAAGTACAAGATGCAGGCCCTGATTCTCGGCGGCATCTTCGGCGCGCTCGGCGGCATCATCTTCGTACTGCCGCGTTCCGTGCAGCCCGATTCGCTCGGCCGTGCGGTCACGTTCTACGCATGGACCATCCTGCTGCTGGGCGGTGCGGCAACGATCTTCGGTCCGATTCTGGGCTCCTGCCTGCTGTGGGTGCTGCTCACCTTCGTCAAGGAGCTCATGCGCGGTACTATCCCGGACACGCTCATCTCCTCGAACCAGGTGGAGTCGCTCGGCTGGGTGATCGTGGGCGTGGCGCTCATGTGCCTGGTGATATTCAGACCGCAAGGCCTCTTGGGAGACCGAAAGGAGCTGGCGTTCAATGCCTGAGACAAAGCCATTCCAAGACATCACCAAGTGGGCCACCAAGGCCCCCGAAGGCGAGACGCTCATCTCCACCGCCTACCGCGACAAGGTCTCCTCGGACTTGAAGTTCGTGGAGAACACGCCCGGCGTCCACAAGCCCGACCCGATCCTCGTGGCCAGCAACGTCACCCGCAAATTCGGCGGCATGACCGCCGTGGACGTCAAGCACTTCGAGATCGAACGGCACGGCATCACCGCGCTCATCGGCCCGAACGGTGCCGGCAAGACCACGTTCTTCAACCTCATGACCGGCTTCGACACCCCGAACACCGGCGAGTGGCGGTTCGACGGGCACGACATGGCCCATGTGCAGCCCGAGAAGGTGGCCCGCATGGGCATGGTCCGCACCTTCCAGCTCACCAAGGTGATGAGCCGTCTGACCGTGCTCGATAACATGCTGCTCGGCGCGCCCGTACAGCCCGGCGAAGGCATGTTCCGCTCGCTGGTGCCCGCGCTGTGGAGACGTCAGGAGAAGGCCAACATCGAGAAGGCCGAGGCGCTGCTCGAACGGTTTCTGCTCATCAAGAAGAAGGACGACTTCGCCGGCTCGCTGTCCGGCGGCCAGCGCAAGTTACTCGAAATGGCCCGCGCGCTGATGAGCGACCCGCAGCTGGTCATGCTCGACGAGCCGATGGCCGGCGTGAACCCGGCGCTGAAGCAGTCGCTGCTCGACCACATCATGTCGCTGCGCGAGGAGGGCACCACCGTGCTGTTCGTCGAGCACGACATCAATATGGTCCGTCACATCGCCGACTGGGTCACCGTGATGGCCGAAGGCAAGATCGTGGCCGAAGGCCAGCCCAAGTCCGTGATGGAGGACCCCGCCGTGATCGACGCCTACCTTGGCGCCAACGCGAACATCGACCTCGGCGACGATTCCGTTCTCGATCTCAAGGAAAGCGAGGAGAACTGATGAGTGCGTATTCTGATGCCGTTGTCGCCGGCGGTGCCGTCACCACCGATGCCCGCCCACGTTCCGAAATCCACGTCGGGGAGCCGGAGGGCGAGCCGCTGCTGGACGCCATGGACCTTGTGGCCGGCTATCTGCCGGGCGTGAACATCCTCAACGGCGCGTCCCTGACCCTGCACGAGGGGGAGATCGTCGGCATCATCGGCCCGAACGGCGCCGGCAAGTCCACGCTGCTCAAATCCCTGTTCGGACTGGTCCACATCCATTCCGGCAAGCTCATCCTCAAAGGCAAGGACATCACCAACCTTCGCGCCGACAGGCTCGTCTCCATGGGCGTGGGCTTCGTGCCGCAGACCGAGAACGTGTTTCCCTCGCTGACCATCGCCGAAAACCTGCATATGGGCGCCTATCAGGCCCCGAAGCAGTTCAACGAGCGGTTCGACTACGTCTGTTCGATCTTCCCCAAACTCGGCGCCCGCAAGGATCAGCTCGCCGGCTCGCTCTCCGGCGGCGAACGGCAGATGGTGGCCATGGCCCGCGCCCTGATGATGAACCCGTCCGTGCTCCTGCTCGACGAGCCCTCCGCGGGCCTCTCCCCGATGCTCCAAGACGAGACCTTCATCCGCGTGCGTCAGGTCAACAAGGCCGGCGTCTCGGTGATCATCGTCGAGCAGAACGCCCGCCGCTGCCTGCAGATCTGCGACCGCGGCTACGTGCTCGATCAGGGACGCAACGCCTATTCCGGCCGCGGGCGCGATTTGCTGGAGGAC